>DASRSO010000044.1:0-5683 GCA_035656375.1 Cyclobacteriaceae bacterium
TCGACAAACTTCTGGTACAAGCTTCTCTCCACGAGAATTCGTGAGCCACAAAGACAGATCTCTCCCTGGTTTGCAAACGACGACGACATGGTAGAAGTCATTGTTGCTTCGAAGTCGCAATCTGCGAAGACGATGTTTGGATTTTTACCACCCAGTTCGAGCGAAAGTTTTTTGAACATCGGTGCGGCAGTCGACGCGATCTTCTTGCCCGTAACCGTTCCGCCGGTGAACGAGATCGTTGTGATCAACGGATGTTCAACAATCGCCTGCCCTACGATCGATCCGTAGCCGTGAACGATATTCAGAACTCCTTTCGGCAATCCTGCTTCGATACAGATCTTCGAAAATAGATAAGCGGTCATCGGCGTGAGCTCGGAAGGCTTTGCAACAACTGTACAGCCAGCCGCAAGCGCGGGCGCTATCTTCCATGTAAAAAGATACAATGGAAGGTTCCATGGCGAAATACAACCAGCAACTCCCGATGGAACACGAAGGGTGTAGTTTACTGCGTCTGTTCCGGTGATGTGTGCTTCGCTCGCAAAGTGAACAGCACCTTGAGCGTAGAATCGTATGTTGGCCGAAGCGCGGGGGATGTCGAGCGACTTCGCGAGCCTGACAGGCTTACCGTTATCTATGCTCTCGGCAAGTGCGAGTTGATCGAGGTCGCGATCGATGAGGTCGGCGATCTTCGAAAGGACAGCACAGCGTTTGTCGGCGCTTGTTTCCGACCATTGCTTGAAAGCTTTGTGTGCAGCCTGGGCGGCGGCGTCCACGTCGCGATTGTCGGAATCGGGAATGAAAGAATATACTTTGCCTTCGGCAGGGTTTATGTTTTCAATGTATAATGATGACGCAGGTGCGACTAACTCTCCATCGATGTAATTCGCGAGCCTGTCCATCATAAGCTTCCGGTTCGACCGCCGTCGACAGGAAGGTTGATACCGTTGATGTATCCTGCTGCCGGCGATGCGAGGAACGCGATTGCTGCTGCGACTTCTGAAGGGTCGGCGATGCGTCCTGCCGGTACTTCGGCGATCATTTCTTTACGAACATCTTCAACACTCTTGCCACCTTTCTTTGCCCTGTTCTTCATGAGTGATTCGAGGCGTGATGTCATTGCAGTGCCGGGCAATACGTTGTTCACAGTGATCCCGAAAGGTGCGAGCTCGAGTGAAAGAGTTTTGGCCCAGTTGGCCACGGCGCCGCGAATGGTGTTTGAAACACCGAGTCCGCGAAGTGGAACTTTTACCGATGTGCTGATGATGTTGATGATGCGTCCGTACTGTGACTTCTTCATACCCGGAACGAGTGCTTGTACGAGCACCTGGTTGCAGAGCACGTGGTTTGTAAATGCTTTTATGTACTCGTCGCTTTTCGCGTCGAATGCATTTCCGGGGGCGGGTCCGCCGGTGTTATTGATCAGGATGTGAACGGGTTCTTTACTGAAGTGTTTTTCTAAACCTGCCTGCAATTGATCGGGATTATTGAAATCTGCGACGAGATAATCATGCTTTTGTCCTAAAGGTGTGGGCAGATCTTTGGCCACGGCCTTTAGTTTCTTTTCGTCGCGGGCAATAAGGGTGATGTCGGCGCCAAGCAGTGCCAGCTCGATAGCCGCTGCCTTACCGATACCCTGTGTGCTACCGCAGACCACAGCATTTTTTCCGTCGAGTTTCAAATCCATTGGTGACTAGTTTTGTGTAAATATAGACGATAAAAACTTAGCTTTACGCTGAGTAAATACTGTATTATGCCAATAAGAAGACCATTTAATGTGAGGCAGTGGATCAATGAAAACAGAGATCTTCTTAAGCCTCCCGTTGGCAACAAAAATTTGTATGCCGATGCCGGCGATTATATCGTGATGGTTGTGGGTGGACCCAATGCCCGCAAAGATTACCACTACAACGAGACCGAAGAATTGTTCTATCAACTGGAGGGGAACATCAACGTACGCGTGCAAGAAGATGGTAAACCGGTTGACATCCCCGTGAAAGAAGGCGAAATGTTCCTTCTGCCGTCGAACACACCGCACCGCCCCGAGCGACCAGCCGGTACCGTAGGCCTGGTGATCGAATGCAAGCGACCGGAACAAGATGTACTCGATGGACTTATCTGGTATTGCGACAACTGCAACAATAAACTGCATGAGTATCGCTTCCACCTCGACAACATTGAAAAAGATTTTCTTCCTCGTTTCAGGGAGTTCTACGCTTCGAAAGAACTAAGAACTTGCAAGAAGTGTGGAACAGTAATGGAAGCTGACCCGAGATTCGTATAATGCTTTTCAGGAACGAACAGTCTTTCGCAAGGAAGCTCGACAAGGCTGATCCTCTTAAGTCTTTTCGTTCAGAATTTTCGCTGCCGCGAAATCAAATATACTTTACCGGCAACTCACTTGGTCTTCAACCAAAAAAAGTAAAAGCATTCGTTACTGAAGAAATAAACGACTGGGCGAAGCTAGGCGTCGAAGGTCACTTCCACGCAAAACGCCCATGGCTGTATTATCATAAGTTCACAAAAAAGGCTCTTGCAAAAATCGTCGGCGCTAATCCCGACGAAGTTGTGGCCATGAATCAGCTCACGGTGAATCTTCACCTCATGCTGATCTCATTCTATAAACCAACCGGCGGACGATTCAAGATCATTGCCGAAGCCGGTGCATTTTCTTCCGATCAGTATGCCTTCGAATCTCACATTCGCCTTCACGGTCTGCATCCCGATGCAGCGCTGATCGAAGTGGCACCAAGGCCCGGTGAGTTCGCGCTTCGCACAGAAGACATTTTAAAGACGATCAGGCAAAACGCCGATCAGCTTGCCCTGGTGATCTTCGGAGGAGTTCAATATTACACCGGCCAGTTCTTCGACATTGCTGCGATCACTAAGGCAGCACACGATGCGGGCGCTTTCGCGGGATTCGATCTCGCGCATGCTGTCGGAAACGTGCCGTTGTCGCTGCACGAGCAGGGTGTCGACTTTGCCGTATGGTGCAGCTACAAATATCTTAATTCAGGACCTGGTGGTATCGCCGGGGCGTTCATCCACGAAAAACATTTCGACAACAAAGAACTTCCACGCCTCGCGGGCTGGTGGGGCTATAAAGAGTCAGACCGCTTTCAAATGAAGAAGGGGTTTATACCCATGCAGGGTACCGACGGATGGCAGCTTTCGAATTTCCCGGTGTTATCCGGTGCCGCACACCTTGCTTCGCTCGAAGTGTTCGACAAGGTCTCAATGTTCAAGCTTCGCAAAAAGAGTATCGAACTTACAGGCTACGCCGAATTCGTTCTCAGGAGCATCGACAACCAGGAAAAATATTTCACAATCATCACTCCGGGCGATCCTGAAGAACGCGGTTGTCAACTCTCGATCTTGATGAAATCGAACGGTAAAAAAGTTTTTGATAAGCTGACGAAAGCAAAGGTGGTTGCCGACTGGCGCGAGCCCGACGTGATACGGATCGCTCCCGTTCCGTTGTACAACACATTTGAAGAAGTGTGGAAGTTTGGACAGATCTTTAGAAAAAGTCTCGGGTTATGAGCGATCGGAGTGTTTCTATTGTCGGGGCCGGACTCGTTGGATCGCTTCTCGCAATCTATCTCGCAAAGAGAAAATACAAAGTCACTCTTTTTGAGCGTCGCGGCGACATGCGAAAGGCAAATGTCGATCGTGGCCGTTCTATCAATCTTGCGCTCAGCACTCGCGGCCTCGTTGCCCTCGAAGAAGTAGGACTTGCCGAAATCATTCGCCGCAGTGCAATCCCCATGAAGGGCAGGATGATGCACGATGTAAGTGGCAACCTCTCATTCCTCCCATACGGAAAAGAAGGTCAGTTCATTAACTCGATCTCGCGGGGCGATTTGAACGTATTGTTGATGAATGCGGCGGAAAACGTTGGTGTTACGATCAGGTTTGACCATAAATGCAGCCACATAGATCTTGAAAAAAATAACATCGCCTTCACCAACGGCGCTTCCCATCAGTATGATCTTTTAGTTGGTGCAGATGGCGCTTATTCTGCTGTCCGTGGCGCTCTCCAGTTCGGTGGACGCTTTAATTTCTCACAGGAATACATCGACCACGGTTATAAAGAACTTCATATTCCTCCCGGGGCTGATGACAACTATCAGCTGGAACCCAACGCGCTTCACATCTGGCCTCGCGAGAGCTTCATGCTGATCGCGTTGCCAAATCCCGATAAAAGTTTTACAGGAACGCTGTTTTTAGGATTCGATCAGTTTGAGTCGTTGAAAAATGCAAAACAGTTTTTTCAACAAACATTTCCTGATGCATTAAAGATGATCCCTGACTTTGATGATCAGTGGACATCCAATCCTGTATCGTCACTCGTTACCATGAAGTGCTGGCCCTGGTCGCACGGCAGCAAAGTGCTTCTCATTGGCGACGCAGCTCATGCTATCGTTCCGTTCTACGGCCAGGGGATGAATGCAGGTTTCGAAGACTGTCGTGTCCTGAATAAACTTCTCGACAAGTACAGCGACGACTGGGACAAGACCATAAACGAATTCGAAACACTTCGCAAACCAGACACAGATTCAATTGCCACACTCGCTCTCGATAATTTTATAGAGATGCGGGATCTTGTGGCTGACGAAGAGTTTCTCCTCCGCAAAAAGATCGAAGCTAAATTGAATCAACTGTACCCGGATAAATGGGTGCCGCTTTATTCGATGGTCACTTTCCGCGACGACATCCGTTATTCCGAAGCCTATGAAATCGGTCAGAAACAGAAAAAAATAATGGATGAGGTGATGAAGGACCCGGAAAATGTAAACTACGAGGCGATCATAAAGAAGCTTCTATGAAAGGTTAATTGATGTGCGCCTTATACGCCTCAAACCTCCCCAACACTTCCTTCACATAATTCACCGGGCCATAGCAGCGACAATATCCTGCCGACACAACCGGATCCCTGTAGTACTGAGATTTTGTCTTCAACAATAGGTACGTTTCAACGTTATCATCCCACTTCGTCGGGTCTTTACCGTACTTCGATGCAAGATTTCTCGCATCGATCACATGCGACACACCAACGTTATACGAAGCCAGCACGAACTTCAATCGTTCGTTCGGATCGCTTACCGTTTTGGCCCAAAGTCCATCCAGATACTGCAGCACTCTGACCCCCGCCTTTATGTTCTGCTGTGGATCGTATGCATTCATCAACTTGAACTGCTTGCTTGCTGCAGGCATCAACTGCATAAGTCCAACTGCCCCTGCCCACGACCGTACATTCGGGTTAAAACCCGATTCCTGGTAGACTATCGAAGCGACTAACCGCCAGTCCCAACCCAATGCTTCCGATTCACTCCGGATCGTCTCATCGTAAACAGAAAGTTTTCCTCCACTGAGTGATGAGTAATCACTGCTCATCCGCACTATCGCCCTTCGTGGGTTGTTAAAATATTTGTCGTAGATGTAACGCCATGTTCGCCCGCTCTTGAGCTTCTGCAACCACAAGTTTATTGCGCTATTTAATTCCGGCGAATTCGTTCTCGTCGCCCACGCAATCTCCTGCGGCAGGCTTATCACCGTTTCAATGTCGAGATCGGGATACAAACTTGCATTCACCATCGCGAATGTCTGGTCTGTAACGGTGTAAGGTATCTCTCCCAAAGCCACCTGGCGGATCAACGATTCGGTTTCTGCGCCGGCACTGTCT
>DASRSO010000045.1:0-15926 GCA_035656375.1 Cyclobacteriaceae bacterium
GCCGGCCGGCGATAGGCGGTGTGATGACCAGTATGAGGGCCTGAGCGAGCGTGAGCCAAAACGCGTATTGGACGAAGTTAAATTTTACGAGGAGTTTAGGCTGGTAATTGTGGTAGGCGATCCATCCGATGATGATAGAGGCATACATCGCCGCCAGGCTCCACAATTGTTTCCACTGAATACTTTCCGACCTGGAATCTTCGAGGGAGAGTGCTTTTTCCATGCCTTAAATTACGATGTGAGGCATGGAATTGGATTTTAGGTAAATACTTATTTTTGCGCCCTCTATGTCACTAGCAACCAAATACAACCCCGCAGAAGTCGAAGATAAATGGTACCAGGAATGGATGAAAAAGGGCTTTTTCAAGGCCTCTCCGAATCCTGCAAAAGAACCATTCACGATTGTCATACCGCCACCCAACGTGACGGGCATCCTGCACATGGGTCACATGCTCAACAACACCATCCAGGACGTCCTGGTACGCAAGGCGCGTATGGAAGGCAAGGAAGCATGCTGGGTGCCGGGAACCGACCACGCTTCGATCGCAACCGAAGCCAAGGTGGTTCAAATGCTTCGCGAAAAAGGCATCAAAAAGTCGAGCCTTAGCCGCGAGGAGTTTCTGAAGTATGCCTGGGAATGGAAAGAGAAGTATGGTGGAATTATCCTTGAGCAGCTTAAGAAACTTGGTGCATCGTGCGACTGGGATCGTACAGCCTTCACCATGGACCCGGCGTATTACAAGGCTGTTGTTCGTGTGTTCGTTGATCTCTACAACAAAGGCTACATCTATCGTGGCCTGAGAATGATCAACTGGGACTGTGAAGCGAAAACTGCCCTGTCGAACGAGGAAGTGCTTTACAAAGAAGAAGGAGAAAAATCGATCCTGTATTCGGTAAAGTATAAGATCAAGGACACGGCCGACGATTGGGTGATCATTGCGACACAACGACCAGAGACGATCATGGGCGACGTTGCCATTGCTGTTAACCCTACCGACGAGCGTTACAAGAACCTGGTCGGCAAGAAAGTACTTGTTCCATTCATCAATCGCGAAATACCGGTTATCGCCGACGACTATGTTGATAAGTCGTTTGGTACCGGTTGTTTGAAAGTTACTCCTGCCCACGACGTAAACGACTATGAGATCGGCGTTCGTCACGGCCTGCCGATCATCGACACGATCAATGATGATGGAACGTTGAATGAGAAGTGTGAGCTTCCGAAGTTCTACGGTAAAGATCGTTTTGCCGTAAGGAAAGAGATCGTGAAAGACCTTCGCGAAGCAGGACAACTGGTGAAAGAAGAAGAGTTCGTTACACGCATAGGAAGATCGGAACGTACAAACACTGTGGTGGAGCCGAAACTTTCACTGCAGTGGTTCATCAAGATGAAAGAGATCTCTCGTCGTGCCTATCGCGCTGTAGAAGACGATGAGGTGAAGCTTTACCCTGCGAAGTTCAAGAACACCTACCGTCACTGGATGGAGAACGTTCGCGACTGGTGTATCTCACGCCAGTTGTGGTGGGGACATCGCATACCCGCGTATTACTACGGCGATGGTGAGAATGATTTCGTTGCCGCGGAAACTATCGAAGAGGCCGTAAAGCTTGCTTCGAAGAAGTGCGGAAGGAATTTAACACAGGCGGACCTTCGCCAGGATCCGGATGTGCTCGATACCTGGGCATCGTCGTGGCTGTGGCCGATGGAAGTGTTTGGTGCGTTTGCCGACGAGTACTTTAAAGACGGGAAGATCGTACCCGGGAAGAATAAAGAACTCGATTACTTCTACCCTACCCAGGTGCTGGTAACGGCTCCTGAGATCTTGTTCTTCTGGGTGGCACGAATGATCATCGCCGGCTACGAGTACACGGGCAAGAAACCATTCAGCGACGTTTACCTTACGGGTATCGTTCGCGATAAGCTTGGGCGAAAGATGTCGAAGTCACTCGGTAATTCGCCCGACTCCTTAGAGCTTATTGCAAAGTATGGCGCAGATGGAGTTCGGACGGGTATGCTGTTCAGCTCGGCTGCAGGAAACGACCTGTTGTTCGACGAGAAGTTGTGCGAGCAAGGCTGGAGCTTTGCCAACAAGATCTGGAATGCATTCAGACTGGTGAAGGGTTGGGAAATCACGAAAGGTGCGCAACCCGAACAAAATAAGGTGGCTGTGGAATGGTTCAGGTCAAAACTGGCTCAGTCGATCGCCGAACTCAACGACAACTTCAGCAAGTTCAGGATCTCGGATGCGTTAATGACGGTATATAAACTTGCGTGGGACGATTTCTGTTCGTGGTACCTGGAAATGGTGAAACCCGAATACGGAAAGCCGATCGATGAAGCGACCTACAATGCAACGGTAGGATACTTCGAAGAAGTTTTGAAGGTGGTACACCCGTTCATGCCTTTTATTACAGAAGAGCTTTGGAATGAACTTGGCGAGAGGAAGGATAACGACTATATCATAGTTGCTTCGTGGCCGAACGGGGGAAAAATTGAAGAAGGATTAATCAAGAAGGGCGAAGAGGCGTTTGAATTGATCAGGCAGGTGAGAAATGTCCGTGCGGGAAAAGGTCTTTCTCCCAAGGAACCGCTGAAACTTTTTCAAAACGGAGACCTTGACGTTAAAATGTTCTGGCCCATCGCAAGCAGCCTGGCTAATATCAGTGAGCTTATTACTACTGGCGACAAACCTTCTGGCACATCCTTCCTCGTTGGAAAAACTGAATTTACTGTTGCCCTCGAAGGAAAGATCGACGTTGAGAAAGAAAAGGAATCGGTAACGAAAGAGATCGAATACCTGAAAGGATTTGTAGCGTCGGTAGACAGGAAACTCAACAACGAGAAGTTTGTGAGCGGAGCGGCGCCTCACATAGTGGAAGGTGAACGTAAGAAGAAAGCAGATGGAGAAGCGAAGATCAAAACACTCGAAGAGCGTCTGAGATCACTCTAAACTCCTCACACACAATTCTTACTTCTTTCTAATAAAAATAAAGTCTCCTCCTCCATCACCTGCGCCTTGAATAGGTCCGAACACTGGCGTGGATGGTGCGTTGTTCATGATGGGCTCATACATCCTGGCAAACAGTGTAGGTGCCGACAGGAACACGTCTTCGTTGTCTTCCAGTTTCTTCAAAAGGTATTGCAGGAATACACTCTTATCTGACACCACTGTAAGGTTACCGCTGGTCATTGCCTTGCGGCTGGGTTCTTTGTATTGCTCGATAAAACGACGCATCACGGTTTCAACCGAACGGCTCTTGAGGATACTTCCGCCAAAGCATGCATCTGTGATCAGCAAAGTGTGCTTCGACTTGATGGCACTCATGTAATCGCGAATGGTGCTGTTGGCGATCCATGCGCTACGGCTTGTTGTTTTTGCATCGGCGGGTAACCAGTATCCGAAATCTTTCGGTTTGTCGTAGTAGCCGTGGCCGGCATAGAATATCAGGAGATTGTCTTTCTCGGTAAGCGTTTCAGCAAGATGGTCGAAGCGGTTGATGATATCTTCGCGGGTTGCATCTTTCAGCAGGTATATATCCTCTTTATTGAATGCATAGTTCTGAACGAGTATGCTTGCAAACTTCTCTGCGTCTTTCACAGGCATGTCGAGGTTGTCGAGACCGGGGCCTGCGTGTTGGTATTTCGACACACCGATGATCAGTGCGTAGTACTTGGGAACTTTGGTGATCCCGAGGGTCTCCAGCGTAATAGCATCGGGGCTTTTATCGAGTGTCTTTTCAACAACGGAGCGGCTTTCGGGTTGTCCGACTTCCACTTTTACAGAGTTGCTGGATGCTTCGAATGATTGTGCTCCGGCGGCTACTGAAATCGCCAGGAAGCTAATACCCAGGAGATTTTTCATACTTAAATGTACCAAAATGTTAACTCAGGTTATTTTAGATAAATACGGGATGTCTTTGTTTCGTCACCGCTTCTAAGGCGGATAATGTAGATTCCGCGGGCCCCGGTGCGTGTTTCGCCATTCCAGAGTACTTCGTGATATCCCTTATTAAAGTTACCGGACGCCTTCCAAATGGCTTTTCCGAGCATGTCTATCGCTTCAAATTCCACAGTTTGAGCGGCCGGGACGGAGAATGCAAGCTTCACATCGGCCTCCGCTGGATTTGGTGAAACGGAGTGCAAAAATAATCCCCTGATCTCCAGTTTCCGGACAAGTTTATCGGCTTTGCCGAAGTACACTTTGAACGCTTTGGAAATGCTCCTATCGAAGGTGTAAGAATTTTCCATGCGCATGTCGACACCGTACTGACGGGCTTCGTCCCAAAGAATCATGCCCAGGTCGTTGTCGCCAAAGTTGGTGTTATTCCATTCGAGTGTGACAAACCGATCGGCCTCGCTGCTTTCGATATCGAACTCCCACGTGTAGTCATCGGCAGGCGGAACGATATCCATCGACATGTGATCGTTACCAAATTTCTTTTTGTGATTGATCTCGAGATAGCGATCGAAGAAACGTGGCATCGAATATCCATCAAACGGGTCGGAATTTTCTAATGCATTTTCGCGCATACCGATACCGGAGACGCCGTTCACAAGATTGTTGTGTTTTGCAACGATGTACAACTGCCAGTTAGGGTCAGTCAATGGATTGGTGATAAACGGATTCTCCTGCACACGACTCGTGTTCTTTTTGACAACAGGGAATTTCAGTTTTTGGAGATTACCGGTGTTGTTGAAGAATCCTCCTTCTTTTGCACGAAGGATGGTGCCATCGCCCCATGGATAATCCGGGCTACTTGGGTTGTTGTCGGCGCGGAATGTTCGAAGCGTGGTCAGTCCGTCGTTAGCGGCAACCATGTCCGACCATAAAATATTGAACGGATAAGGATTACCGATCTGGTTCCATCCGGACGTAAGATCGATTGAAAAAGGTTCATCGCTCGTAGTGGTTACGGTGGTGCCACCACCGGTGGAGATAGATTTCGCATCTTTGATCAGCAGCCAGTATCCCTTCCCGGGCTCTATGTTATCGGTAAGGGCCAGGTCTGCCAGCGACGAATTTGAATAACGAGAAAGTCGCCAAACTTTTTTATCGATACCGGTGAACTCGTCGAATACAGCTTGAACTGTTTTTGCACTAAGTGAAAGGGGAACGGAGATGATGCGATAGTTATTTTGATCTTTTCCAAAGGCGTCGTAAGCGATGGTGGTGTTTGCTCCGCTTGTGGACGTTACTACAACTGCTGTATACTTTGGATCGGGTGAAGTGCCTCCGCCACTGGTGGCTCTTATTTTATATTCTACGCCCAGTTCGCCGATAGCTTCGGCAGGAATTGCGGCAGAGTAATTATCGCCGCTTCCTTTGTCCATCTTCTTCGAAGTCGGTGTTCCCCCTGCAGATATCGATCGATAGTAGAGCATAACCTCGGTGATAGGCGATTGTGAGTCGGTTACTGTTGCCGACACGTTCAACTGCACGCCCCCGGGAGTTGCACCAACGGGTACGATTGTAACAGCCGGCGGTGTATTATCGGTTGTGATCGATGCGGGGTTGCCGGTGGCCGCGTCATTAAAATAATTTTCAGTACCTGCTGTCCCGTTGAATTCGAAGACGCGGAAGTGATATGTAGCACCCCCGGAAAGGCCGGTGACAGTTGCAGGATTTTGATTGCCTACAATGAAATTCCCTGTTCCCAGCTGCGCAGCAGCGGCTATGTCGCCGGTCGCGGTGTACGACGTACCATCAACGGGGGTGCCATCGACGGCACTGCCCGACCTGACGACAAGCAGGCGACCGGTGCCATTTCCATTTGTAAACGTTACGCTTACGCTCGATGGTCCTGTGGGTGTCACAACAATATTCGTAGCCTGTGTTGTTGGCTGTTCAGCGAGTGTCGAACGAGATCCGGTTAACGGAGCCGTCAACAAATAATTGATCACCGAATTGGATCCTTTGTAAGCAAAGACTTTGAAGAACACGTTCGTTCCCGCGGCAAGCTCATCGAGTGTAAAGATGGCGTTTGGACCGCTGTGAGCAATTACCATGTCGATGTCGCCAACTTTTCCAACGAACGTTTCACGCGGGTATGCAATACCGTCTGTCGGTACAAATGTCGGTGCTACTCCATATGACATTACAACCAGGTACCCATCGGGAGCCGGCGTTGGAGGGGTGATGGTAACACTCATACTTGTTGACGTAACGCTTCCGAATGTGAGTGCCGATGGCTGAGCGGTAGGCTCGGTAGCGAGAAGTTTGTTGTGAACGAGCGTAATTTTGTTTGTTGTGGTGACGGTGTTGTTGACAAGGATGAAATCTGGTTTACCGTCATTATCCATATCGGCTGGCAGTATGGCGCCCGGACCGGTGCCCGCACTAAAGCTCACCGGGCTCGCAAAAGTGTTGGTGTTTATTGCTGCATTGCCAGTGTTCTTAAAGACATACATCGCGTTGCCTAATCGCCCGCTCGCTACGATATCCAACTTGCCATCGCCATCCACATCGGAGAGGGCACAGTTGGTACCGTCCTGGGGGATACTCACGGTAACAGGTGGCGCGAATGATACGATGCCAGGAACCGAAGAGCTTCTGAGCACCGAGACAACGTTGATGGAAGTTCCTACGGCGAGATCGGGAAGGTTGTCGCCGTCGATGTCACCAATCGCAAATCCGTTAACGGCCGGCGTGGTGAATTCGACTTTGGCTGCAAGAGACCCGGCCAGGAAAGATCCGGGGGTCGACTGGTTTCTGAACACACCAATATTTCCATTCGCAATGCCATAAACGACATCAGGTTTTTTGTCACCATCAAGATCCCAAAGCTTTAAGCTGTTGATACCCGACGTTGCTGCAAAATCTATCTTGGGTGCGAAAGATGAAACAGTGATTGATCCTGGAGTAGCTGTATTGCGAAGCACAGAGATCGTGGGACCGGCCATGTTGGCCGTAACGATATCGTTGCGTCCATCTCCATCCAGGTCGCCGATGGCAACATCGTAAGAATTGTTATCCACTGTGAAGTCCACCCTGGTATCGAACAATGCACCGGCTGAGAAGGTATTGCCTGAGTGTTTGTTCCTGAAAACAGAAACTGTGTTGTTGGTATTCGTTGCAACGATGTCGAGCAGGCCATCTCCGTCGATGTCGCCTGCGGCAACACCAATGGGACTGGCGTTTGCGGCAATATCAATTTTTGATGCGAGGGAGCCGGCGGCAAGTACGCCGGGTGCAGCAAGATTTTGGAAAACGGAAATTGTATTACCAGAGTGATTCGCGACTATCAATTCGGGGCGGCCATCGCCATCAAGGTCTGCAACTGTTGCCCCGATAGGATACTCGCCGGTGGTATAGTCGTTCTTGTCACCAAATGGTATAGTGGTTAGTGGCTGGCCACCGGCAAAGGTTGTAACGAAGGGCTTCGACGAGGCGCCCGTAAGTCCATTTACGGTTACTGTAACCGGTGCATAATTTGCACCCGGCGGAACTGTAACCGTAAGCTCTGTCGACGACGATCCTGTAATTGTTGCACGCACTGCTCCGAAGTAGACAATGTTATCTGCATCGTTGCCGCTGAAGTTTGCACCCTGGATGTTCACCGATGATCCCACAGGGCCTGTTTCGGGAGAAAGGGCTGTAACAACAGGCGGAAGCTTCGCGACAAGCAACCGGCCCCAACCGGGATGTGCACCGTTCTCTCCGTCAAACTGGCTCTTTGGTGTCAGTTCTTTCGTTTCGATGTCGTACTCATAGATCACACCCACACCGAAGTCGCCATTGTACTCCGTCCACCCATACAATTTTTTTCCAGCGCCACGAACGAGTGTAGACTTTGATTCGGCTGTATGGTAATCCATATCAACAAGCTTGTTGTAATTACCGGTAAGTAGATCGTACTCGAAAAGGGTGCCTCTGCCATTTGCTCCTCCGTTCACGGTAACTCCGTACAACTTACCATCCACTTCAACCAAACCGGATTCCGGGCCTACGCCTCTCGGATCATCGAAAACAACTTTTACCGTGTAACCGTGGCTGTTCGGATTGTACTGGTAAATTACGCCGCCATATACCACGTTGTTTAAATAAACCCGGACTGTCATTCCGTACAACATCCCATCTGACGCCAGCACCATGTGGCCCATAGGATTTCCGCCGGCGTCGAGCCCGGTAAAATCATGCTTTTTCTCGAGTGTATTCTGAACGTAGTTGTATTCGAATATTGTACCCAGGCCCTGCGCTCCGCCCCACCGGGTGACACCATATAATATATCTCCTTTAACGACCATCTGGGTTACAGATCCGCCACCAATTGTGGCCCCATTGAAATCCTGCTTTTTGGTAAATGTCTTGGTGGCATAGTCGTACTGGTAAAGTATCCCGGCGCCACTGGTTCCGCCTGCTTCTGTAACTCCATAATACTTTCCATCATTTGCGAGGGTGAGCCCCCCAAAAGGATTTGAGCCGGTTGTCAGATAATTATCAAAGTCCCGCAACATGGTATACTGCTTTGTCAGCGGATCGAATTCATATATAACACCCGTTCCGTTCACACCTCCGTCTACGGTAACGCCAATCATCTTTCCATTGGATGCCTGGAGCAATGAGTTTTCAGGTGTGATGCCTGTACTCGAAACTTTGAATGAGATCTTTTGAACGAAGGCGTTCGTGGTGGGATTCCATTCGAACAACGTACCGTTATCCTTGAAGCCACCCGCTGCGGTCATGCCGTAGAAGTTTCCGTTGGCTGCCAGCGTCAGGCCTGACTTTGGTGAGTAGCCGTTTGTATATCCATCGAAATTCAATTTGTTTGTAATCGAAGTTGCACCAGGTACATATTCGAAAAGCGCACCGGAATTCAATGTCCCGCCGATCTCGGTAGTTGCATACATCTTGTCATTCGAGGCGCGTGCGAAAATATTGAACTGACCGTTTCCGTTAGTCATGTCCATGTCCACTTTCTTGGTCATGACACTGGTTGTCGGGTCGTATTCGAATATTACACCGACGTCATTTGCACCACCGCTGGCACAGCCTCCGTAAAATTTGCCGGTGGTGGTTGACTGCAGTAACGAACCAATTGGAAAGGTTCCGGCGGACCCGTTGAAGTCGAATTTTTTCGTAAGCACGTTATTGGTAACGTCGTACTCGAATAATGTACCGAAGCCTTTTTGCCCGTTCGTGTAACCATTCGCTCCGCCTGATACCGTCATTCCATAGAGTTTCCCGTTAGTGCCCAATGTTAGTTCGCGTATCGGAAAGCGACCGGTCGCTACCATAGCAAAATTGTGCATGACGGTGAGGGTTCCTGCATTGGGATCGAAACGATATAAAGTACCGTCATCGGTTGCTCCTCCGGCGCCTGTCATGCCATAAAGCATGTTGCCAACAAGGGTCAGTCCGCCAAATGGATTGATACCACTGGCAGTATCGAAGTCGTATAATTTAGTGTGCTCACCAGTGGCAGGGTTAACACTAAAGATGGTTCCCTGGTATGTGTTACCACCGGCATTCGTAACGCCATACAAAAGATTATTGTATAGGACGAGTCGGCCGATGGGGTTATTGCCCGTAGCTACAAGGTGATTGAAGTCGAATACCTGGGTGTATGCATTTGTTGTGGGGTTGTACGAAAACAGAACGCCTCCGTCGGTCTGGCCGCCTCTCATCGTTGTGCCATAGAGCAACCCATTTGGTGCTGCTAACATCACGCTGTAGTCGGCACTCCTTCCGGAATTCGACTGCAGGTCGAAACTATGTTCAACGCTGATCTCGCTTCCGTCGCCGTTCGTCTTAAAGATTACACCACCACCAGTGTCGCCACCATGTCGTGTTACTCCGTAAAATGTTTGTGCTACTGAACCCTGGGCCCACAGCAAGGAGACTATAACGAGTAAGAATAAAGTCTTCTTCGGCTTCATTGACATAAACATATTATTTGGGGCCAGGAGCATCAGGAAGTTCGTCGGATGTAGTGTTGTTCGGCGGATTGTCTGTTCCGGGACCTTTCTTTGCAAGGACCGCAATCAGTACACCCACAACAACTACCGGTGCTGCTATAAGCAGTATCGGTAATTTCGATTTCACTTTAACCGTATTGCTCTGCGCGGTTTCGCCACCGCCGGTGATCCTGAGATTATAGTCACCCTTTGCAAGATCGGGCGGAACAGACCAGGCATACTCACCGGTGTTGTTCGTGCCGGTGGTAATGGAATTTACGACGTTGCCGTTTTGAATGACTTCAAGTTTAACCTGTTGATTCGGAGGACCTCCTACCCATTTTACTTTTGCATTTTTCCCGCGACGAACAGACGTGGGGCCGACGAATGAGAATGGAACTGGAGCGAGTGAGCCTTTGAGCCGGAACACAACATCGCCGCTGTAGGTGCCGAGCTCTGCTGCGGCATTCCACTGTACCTGGCGGTTGAGTCCGGCGTTCACGTTGGCACCGACGTCGCCGGTAACGGCCTTGAGAGGCACGCTATAATTATTGTGGGATCCGAAGATCTCGACATTAAACTTCTGGCCAGCGGCGGCGGCGGTAATGTCGTAGGTAATGACGACTGTTCCATTACTGAACACCGCCCTTACGTTTTCAAAGCGTTGAGCGTACAGTGTGCCGCTGAAAAATATAGCGACACAAATGATGCCCTTTCTGATGATTCTACACACCATAAAGTAAAAAAGTAAAGACTATCTAAAACCAGGATGATAGGGGGACCGGCGGGCCCTGGAAAGCCCTCGCTTCGGAATCACACGACTGATAAAGATATGAACTTTATGGCAGTAAAAAATTAGAACCGCCTGACGGATCAGGCGGCCTGCATCTGTTGTTGTCCGAAAATCTTTACGATCAACTCGGGTGTGTTTTTAGCTCCAACTTTCGCGAGCATATTCTTGCGATGTGTCTGAACGGTGTAGAAACTGATGTTAAGTCTCCTTGCGATCTCCTTGCTTGAAAGGCCGTCGGCGATCAATTGCAATACTTCTTTTTCCTTTGGCGTAATCATAACTCTAAGAATTTGTTGTGTGACAAAAGTTACATACGGCCTTGTCGGCCATCGAGGCCGGTCAACCCGTCATCACCTTAGTACCTGAAGTGGGGTAAGGTCACCCGGCAGGTCGAAAGAAATTTGTTTACTTTAGTTTCCCTTAAAATGGGTTACCTAAATGCAGGTTATGGACAAAACAGAGATGACCGACAGCGAGCTCCTGCGCCTTGTCCAATCCGGCGACCCCAGCGGACTATCTTTCGTGTATGAAAAATACCGCAAGGAGTATATTAACTGGATACGTCGTTTCAGCCGTTGCGACCATGATGATGCCACGGAATATTACCAGGCCACAATCGTTATTTTCTACGAGAACGTCATGAACGGGAAGCTTTCGCAGCTTCAGAGTTCATTAAAAACGTACCTCTTCGGCATCGGCAAAAATCTTGTTTTGCACGAACATCGCCGTTCGCAGCGAAGCACGAAAGTAAAAGCCGAGTTTCACGTCCAGATGCACCTGGCAGACACGCAACAGGAACTGCTTTCGGAAGAAAACGACCTCTCGTTGGTGCACCGTTGCTTCGAAAGGATCGGCGACCCGTGCCACAAGCTCCTGCAGCTCTTCTATTTCAATGAAAAAAGTATGGAAGAAATCTCTGCGGAGTTGGGTTACAAAAACCCGGAAACGGCAAAAAACCAGAAATACAAGTGCATGGAAAGGCTTCGTAAGCTCGTAGAGGGCGAACGACCGATGGTGACTACGGAATGATATGAGTATGGAAATTGAGAGAGACCAGTTGTTAGTTCAGAAGTACATAGACAGGGATGTAACCCCTGAAGAGTTGGTTGAGGTGGAGAGTAGGTTAAAAACAGAACCGGAACTCCAGAAAATGCATAACGAATATAAAAACCTGCCGGCCGGCATCCGGTACCACGTACTCACTGCGAAGCTCGAACAACTTCGTGCGTTGGAAAAAGCATTGCCCCCGGTGGAGATGGAAGCGCCAGTCGTGCGGATGTACAAAAATCCGATGGTATGGCTGGCGACCGCAGCAGTCCTCGCGATTGCCGCGATTTCATTCGTCTTGTTCAGCGGCAGCAGCAATGATGAGTTGTACGCAGAAAACTTCGAGCCGTACCCGAATGTTTTCGAACCCACACAACGCGGTGAGAACACGACCAACAAACGTGCAACCGCTTTCGCGATGTACGAGCAGGGAAACTATGAAAGAGCGGCTGCAATGTTCGGCGAGATCCTGAATGAAAAGAAAGAGCCTGAAATTTTATTGTTGCTGGGTAATTCAAATATGATGTTGAACCGTGTAGATGAAGCAAAGAATAACTTCCTCACATTGATCAGTGATTTCGATGCACTCGACGAACAAGCAAAATGGTATTTAAGCTTGTGTTATCTGAAGTCGGGCGATCGTGAGAAAGCTAAATTTATCTGGGAGGAATTGGGCGATCCTAAGATCACCTATTCAAACAAAGCAAACAGACTTCTTCAAGACGTTAAATAAATACATCATATCCCTACATCCATGCAAAAAAGAGAAGGTAAAGACCTCGAAAAGCGGTTTGATCCGCGTGACCAGGAAGAAATTTTCTTCACCATGAAAGTCTACGCGGTAAAATCGAAAGACGGCTTTAAGTCATTGAAATATAGTATCGATTTTCATCCGCCCTTCGAATCGAATTCGAGTTCGATAGAACCATTTGCTTCGCCAATTCTTCCCTCCAACATGCCGTTGTTTAAAAGGATATTCGACAACGTGGTGGAAGTATTCAAATACATTGCAGACCCGACCGGCTATAAGCCAAACAAAAACTTCGAGCCAACAGGCAAGCCGAAAGCATGGCGACAAGAAGAACAGAAGGATCTTGCGGAAGCCATCAGGTTGTCAAAAGGTGCGATCAATCACATCACCTACGAATTATACAGTCCCCCGAATGTGTCGGTAGGCGCTACTTTCAGGACAACGGGGAATGGAGATATGAGGCCGCCGAAAGCCTAATCTTTCTTCGCCTTCTTTATCAGGAAGTAGATCCCTGCAATCAGCACAACAACAGCCAGTATGAACCAGCCAGTGTGCAGTTCATCTGGCTTCACAACCTGTGCTTCGCCGTATGCTACTAATGATCCCCATAGTTTTGGATTTCCAGAAACCTGGTCTGCGGATGCCAGGTAAGCTCGCTTGGCAAGCGCGAGCGCTTCGTCTATCGCCATACCTTCAAGAAGTTCGCTGTAAAAAGTGTCCATCAATCTGACCGAGACCTGGTCGTCGACCTTCCAAAGTCCCATAACTACATTGCTGCATCCTGCAAATGTAAACGCATTCGCCATACTCAGCATGCCCTCACCCCGATAAGTTTTTCCAATTCCCGACTCACACGAACTGAGCACGGCAAGAGATGCCTTCAGGTTCATGCTATATAATTCATACCAGTACAATCGTCCGTCTTCGGGGCCATCTGCATCCCTGAAATAAAACGTAGCCGCATAATCGCGGTTTGTATCGCTGCTTCCATGCACCGCCAAATGGATCATGTCGTATTTATCGGCTTCTTTTTTGAATTTCTCCTCAGTTACGTCGCCACCATACAGGAATGTGCCTTTTGGAAATTTATTCGACAGCGCGATCAACTCGGTTTCACTGCCTGCGATCTCAGGTCGGTCGGGATCGGGCGACCGTACATCAGACTGACCCGTGAACCCAAATGCAAGCAACGAAGGATTTCTCCTCGCAGCCTTACGCTCGTTCGCAAAGTATGAACCCGAAAATCCATATGACACGATGTGTGTCTTTATTAAGTAATTCAGTTGGCTGTACGAAGTCGGTGACTCATTTTGGGTGACCAGCGTTTCGAACGGGACCTGGATGAGAGGCCCGTCGGGAACAACAACCAGGCGCTTCCTTCCAGGCAGCTTCTCTTCGAACGGTTGTATGAGAGCTCGATATAAAGTATAGGAGGTGTTTGCAAAGCTGGCGACGTCGGAAGTGGAGTAATGATTAACACGATCCGTTAGCAGGGCAACAAGGGAATTGATCAGCGATTCTCCTTCTTTCGACGAGCCCAACCGGTAAAAACTTATATCGTCCGACACCACGATAGCATAAATATTATCGTAGCCCCAAAAGTATTCAACGAATACGGCATCGGCTTTTCTCACTTTTGCTTTTAGGTCGGGAAGTTGTGCTGAAATGTTCTCGTTCCTGATCCTGACATACGATGGGTAAATAGAATTGAGTGATCCTTCGACAGCGGATATCTGTTGTGTAGTCCTGATCAATTGATCTCGCACGGAGCTCTCGTCTTTCTCGTTTATCTGGTGTTGAAGCTTGAGTGAATGCTCACGAAGGCTCCTGAGTTTTGCGAGAAGTGTATCGTTTGGACCGAGAACCTTGCGAAGCTCGACTTCTTGCAGTGCATCGGCGAGTGACTTCGACTTACTCGACTCCATAAAATGCAGGGTGAGATCGGCATGCGAGGGATCGTTGAGCTCATGTAACGCCGAAAGAGCATTCTCGTATAACCTGAAACTCGCGTCGACATAATTCCACTTTGCATCCTCTGTATCGAGCTCCTTGCGACTGGCGATCATTAATTTCTCCGCTAACGAAAAATAATCGAGTGCTTCATCGAAGTGTTTCGTTGCGATCAACACTTCTGCTTTCGAAAGCAATGCGTCGTATGCAAAATCTTTGAAATCTACTTTGGTGAAATCAGAAGGGTTTTTGTTTTCGCCGAGCTCTTCAAGAGTTGTTGCCTGCAGTGATGTTTGATAATGACCCAATGCTGAATTGTAATTTCCTGTTTTCATCATGTAATCGCCATACGTGCGATAAAAGGCTGCAACGGGACCTCCACGTTGAAGATTGAGCTGGGTCTTCAGTTCTTCCGCGGTCGCCAAAAGAAACGATGCCTGGTCGAGATCGTATCGCTCAATGCAAACCTGTGCAAGCATCCTTACCGTGTGGAGGTATATCGACTTATCGGGAGACTCAAGTGACTGATAAATATTGATCGCATCGCGTAACAGTCGCGCCGCGTCGTCGATCTTTCCCTGTTGATAGTTGGCGTCGCCCCAACCACTGTACAGGCCGGCGAGTGTCTCGTTCTTGTCGCCCTTGTTGATCTCATTGTTGACTGCTACGCCTTTCCGATAGTACACCACTGCAGAATCGTACCGCCCCATGTCGCGATAGATGTTACCAAGTATCACATAGGATCGTTCGAGGTAGGCATTGTCTTTCATGATCAAAGATCCTTCGACAGCTTTGAGACACCAGGAGATGGAAGTCTCGTAATCGCGTTGTGAACGGTTGGTGGTGGCGAGATTATAATAGAGCCGGGTAAGACCCCGGGTGTCGGCTGGACTTAGGGTGGTCCAAAGCTCGAGTGCACGCTGGTAGTTTTTCTCGGCCTCGTCGAAATTATAAAGGTCGTACTTGAAAATGTCGCCCAGCGACTGGCATGCGCGGGCTTCGGTAAGGCTGCCGGGCGAAAGGGCTTTCGATCTCCCGAAGCACACTATGGCTGAGTCGAACTTATACTCCGCAAGGTACTTTTTGCCCAATTCGAAATACTCCTCTGCCCCCTGGCCGGTGGCGACGAACGCAATTCCAACAAAAATCAGGGAGAGAAGTGGCTTAACAAATGACACCGGAAAAGGTAATCAAAAAAGGAGTTACCTGAAAAGAGGGAGGAAGGATGAAGCTTCGAATTGAATGTGGCCCAAATCGAGTAAATTTAGTTTCATGAAAAAAGCCGTCGCCAGTAAGGAGCACTTGATGCTGATAGTCTTCTTACTTCTCAATTTTTACTCTTTACTCCTACCCGCCCAAACTCCTTCGCAATACCATGTGGTTAGGGTTGTTGGTAAGGTCGAAAGCCCCGTGCTCAAACGCGACCTCAAGACCGGCGACGTGATCCAGGCGAAAGATCACCTGAAGTTCCATACCAAAGAGTCATATAT
>DASRSO010000046.1:0-7822 GCA_035656375.1 Cyclobacteriaceae bacterium
TTAACTAAGGGTAGAATAATATTTAGGTACAAATAGATATGAAAGTAAGAGCTTCGATCAAAAAACGCAGCGCAGATTGTAAGATCATCCGCCGTAAGGGGAAGCTGTATGTGATTAACAAAAAAAACCCACGCTATAAGCAGCGTCAGGGTTAATAACTAACAACGAATAACTAAAGAAACATGGCACGTATAGCTGGTGTTGATATTCCGGATAACAAAAGAGGTGAGATAGCCCTCACTTACATCTTCGGCATTGGCCGCAGGTCTGCTCAGCGGATCCTGGGTCAGGCAAACGTTGATGTAAACAAGAAAGTAAAGGATTGGAACGACGACGAGTCGAATGCTATCCGCGCTATCATCTCCGAACAGTTTAAGATCGAAGGTCTCCTCCGTTCAGAGATCCAATTGAGCATCAAACGTCTCATGGACATCGGTTCATACCGTGGTCTCCGTCACCGCAAAGGACTTCCCGTGCGTGGACAAACTACCAAGAACAACGCGCGTACCCGTAAAGGCAAGCGTAAGACAGTGGCAAACAAGAAAAAGGCAACTAAAGGTTAATTAGCATGGCAGCAACTAATGCCCCCGTAGAGAAGAAGAAAGACAAAAGCAAGAAGCGCGTGGTCGTGGTCGAGGCCGTTGGTCAAGCCCACATCAAAGCTACGTTCAACAACATCACTATATCGATGACCAACTCAACTGGTCAGGTTATAGCATGGGCTTCTGCCGGTAAGATGGGTTTCAAAGGTTCAAAGAAGAACACTCCCTATGCAGCACAAACTGCAGCCCAGGAGTGCGCTACTAAAGCCTTCGAACTTGGCCTTCGCAAGGTTGAAGTGTTCGTGAAAGGTCCTGGCGCTGGTCGCGAGTCTGCGATCCGTACGATCCAGGGTGCTGGTATCGAAATCACAACCATCAAGGACGTGACTCCGCTGCCGCACAATGGTTGCCGTCCTCCCAAGGCCAGAAGAGTGTAGTATAAACCTATCCGCCAAAAACGGATAGCCCCGCAGGGAAAAGACTGGCCCCGACTCGTCGGCGCTGAAGCTCCAGGCAGGGACAACAAAGTTTAAACAGTAAATACGTAAAAAAAGAAAATGGCAAGGTACACAGGTCCCAAGGCCCGAATCTCCAGGAAGTTTAATGAGCCGATCCTCGGTGAAAGCAAAGCACTTCAAAAGAAGAACTATGCTCCCGGTATGCACGGCAAAGGCAAGAAGCGCAAGCAGTCGGAATACGCTGTGCAGCTTGCTGAGAAACAGAAGGCCAAGTACATCTATGGAATTCTTGAAAGACAGTTTGCAAATACCTTCGATAAGGCTTCACGCAAGAAAGGCGTAACCGGTGAGGTTCTCCTTCAAATGCTCGAAGCTCGTCTCGACAATACGGTATATCGTTTGGGTATTGCTCCCACACGCCGCGGCGCCCGTCAGCTTGTTGTGCACAAACACATCACCGTAAACGGCGACGTAGTAAACATTCCTTCATTCACTCTTCGCCCCGGTGACGTCATCGGCGTTCGCGAGAAGTCGAAGTCACTCGAAGCGATCACAAACAGTTTGTCTGTAGGTGGTTCCAAGAAGTACAACTGGCTTGAGTGGGATGGTTCGGAAATGAATGGCAAACTGGTTAACCTGCCTTTGCGTGCCGATATCCCCGAGAACATCAACGAGCAGTTGATCGTCGAATTGTATTCTAAGTAATTCGTGACCTGCTGGGAATGGTTTGAAGCCTAACCATTCTGCGGCGTTCACTTCACTTAAACAACTAAATATGTCAATACTAGCTTTTCAAATGCCTGAGAAGGTTGTGATGGAAAAATCCGATGATTTTCACGGATTGTTCACATTCAAACCGTTGGAAAAAGGTTACGGTGTGACGATCGGTAACGCGTTGCGTCGCATCCTTCTGTCATCACTCGAGGGCTATGCAATCACAGGTATCAAGATCCCTGGCGTGTTGCATGAATTTTCTACAATCGAAGGTGTGGTAGAAGATGTTGCGGAAATCATTCTTAACCTCAAGCAGGTTCGTTTCCGTAAGACTTCTGAGAACTTCGATAGCAAGATCACTGTAAGCATTAAGAAACAAAAGCAGTTCAAAGCTGGCGACGTTGCCAAGTTTACTTCTGCTTTCGAAATACTCAACCCCGATCACGTAATCTGTAACCTCGACGAGGCTGCACACTTCGAGATCGAGCTCACAATCGACAAAGGAAGAGGATATCTTCCTGCCGAAGAGAACAAACCCAACGAACAGGTTTTCGGATTTATTCCGATCGACGCCATCTTCACACCTATCAAGAATGTGAAGTTCAGCGTAGAAAACACCCGCGTTGAGCAAAAGACCGACTACGAGAAACTCCTCATCGATATCGAAACAGATGGTTCAATCCATCCTGAGAAGGCCCTCGAAGGCGCTGCATTCATCCTGATCCAGCACTTCCGCCTGTTCTCCGACAAATCGATCGAACTCGAAACCGGCAAGGACAGCGAGATCGAACAGGTGGACGAAGAGATGCTGCACATGCGCAAGCTTCTCAAGACTCCTCTCCACGACCTCGACCTTTCAGTACGCGCTTACAACTGCCTGAAAGCAGCAGATGTGAAGACACTGGGAGACCTTGTACAACTGGAGATCTCGGACATGATGAAGTTCAGGAACTTCGGTAAGAAGTCACTCGCTGAACTCGAACAACTTGTAGCAGAGAAGAACCTTACCTTTGGTATGGATCTCGCGAAATATAAACTGGAAGAAGACTAACAATGAGACACGGTAAGAAAGTTAATCACCTCAGCCGCACGAAAGCGCATCGCGATGCCCTGCTTTCGAATATGGCGTCGTCGCTGATCCTTGCTAAAAGGATCACTACCACGGTGGCCAAGGCGAAATCACTCAGGAAATACGTTGAGCCCCTGATCACGAAAGCTAAGTCGAACACTCAGCATTCGCGCAGAACCGTAATGTCTTACCTCCAGAACAAGGAATCCGTAAGCAGGCTCTTCGACGAAGTGGCAGGCCGCATCGGCGACAGGCCGGGTGGGTACACCCGCATCATCAAGCTGGGCGATGCCCGTCTTGGCGACAACGCGGAAATGTGCCTCATGGAGCTTGTTGACTTCAACGACCTCTACAAAAAAGGCGGCGAAGAGAAGAAGGGCAAGACTCGCAGAAGCCGCGGAAAAGGCAAAAAAGAAGGCGGGGAAGGCGAAGCAGCCGCACCGGCAGCCGAGAAAAAGGCAAAAGAGCCAAAAGCAAAGAAGGAAAAGGCCGCTAAACCTGCTAAGAGCAAATAGTGAGCTTCTCATGTAATATCGAAGAGGGATTGGATCAAGGTTCAATCCCTCTTTTTATTTTTGCACAACCAACCACTAACAAATCTTGAAAGAAACAGCTTATCTCCTCCTCGAAGACGGCCTGCTGGTCGAGGGCCGGCCAATCGGTAAGAGAGGGACAACTGGTGGCGAGATCTGCTTCAACACAGGCATGACCGGCTACCAGGAGATCTACACAGATCCCTCCTACTACGGACAGATTATTGTTAACACGACGGCCCACATCGGGAACTACGGGACCGTAAACCAGGAACAGGAGTCGCTTAAACCACAGATCTCAGGCATCGTGGTAAATGAGTTCTCCCAGGAATTCAGCCGCCTGACGGCCCGTGAAAGCCTCCAGCAGTATCTCGAGAAACACGGTGTTGTCGGCATCTCCGACATCGACACGCGCATGGTCGTGCGCTACATCCGCAGCAAAGGTGCCATGAACGCCCTCATCTCTTCTGTGCTCACGCCCGACCAGATGAAGGACGCCCTCAAGAAGGTGCCCTCAATGGACGGCCTCGAACTGTCGTCGAAGGTGAGCACCGAAAAAGCATACTTCTACGGAAATCCCAACGCCAAATACAGGATCGCAGCCCTCGACCTTGGCATCAAGACTAATATTCTCAAGAACCTTTCCGACCGCGACTGCTACGTGCAGGTATTTCCCGCCAGGACAAGCTTCGAGGAAATGGAGAAATGGAACCCACACGGCTACTTTATTTCGAATGGCCCCGGCGACCCGTCGGTGATGCCGTATGCTGTGAAGACCGTGAAAGACATCCTGAACCACGACAAGCAACCGCTATTCGGTATCTGCCTGGGCAATCAATTACTCGGACTGGCATCGGGACTCAAGACATTCAAGATGCACCACGGACATCGCGGCCTGAACCACCCGGTAAAGAACCTGGTGACCGGTCTTGGTGAGATGACCTCACAAAACCACGGCTTCGCGATAAGCAACGACGGCATCGATAAAAACCCGGATGTGGAGGTAACGCACCTTCATCTTAACGACAATACGATCATGGGTATCAGGCTGAAGAACAAGAAGGCGTTCTCGGTTCAGTACCACCCCGAAGCAAGTCCGGGACCTCACGACTCCAGATATCTCTTCGATCAGTTTTTAGACATGATCAAATCACAACAAAATTAATCCCAAACTTTTCCTATGTCACTTATTGAATCAATCCACGCACGTCAGATACTCGACTCACGTGGAAATCCCACAGTTGAAGTCGATGTTATAACTGAAGACGGCGCGTTTGGCCGTGCCGCTGTTCCATCCGGTGCGTCTACCGGTACTCATGAAGCTGTTGAATTGCGTGACAACGACAAGAAGAAATATGTTGGTAAGGGTGTGTTGAAGGCCGTTGATAATGTAAACTCAAAGATCGCTGAAGCTATCGTAGGTCAGTCGGTGTTCGATCAGAACGTGGTCGACAAGATCATGATCGAGCTCGATGGCACAAACAACAAGGGCAACCTTGGCGCGAACGCTATTCTCGGTACATCACTCGCTGTTGCGAAAGCTGCTGCGATGGAAGCCGGTCAGTCGTTGTTCCGCTACATAGGTGGTGTAAATGCAAACACGCTTCCTGTTCCGATGATGAACATCCTCAACGGTGGAAGCCACGCCGACAACTCGATCGACTACCAGGAGTTCATGGTAATGCCCGTGAAAGCGGCAACGTTCTCTGAAGCGTTGCGCATGGGTACTGAAATCTTCCATACACTTAAAAAAGTGCTTCACGATAAAGGCCTGTCGACAAACGTTGGTGATGAAGGTGGTTTCGCCCCTAACATCAAGTCGAATGAAGAAGCAATTGAAGTGGTATTGATGGCTATCGAGAAGGCTGGTTTCAAGCCGGGAGAAGACGTCTTCATTGCACTGGACGCGGCAGCTTCCGAATTCTACGATGAAAAAACCAATATCTATACCTTCAAGAAATCGGATGGAAAGAAATTGAAATCAGATGAGATGGTTGAATATTGGGCACAATGGGCCAGCAAGTACCCGATCATCAGCATCGAAGATGGTATGGGCGAAGGTGATTGGGATGGCTGGAAGAAACTGACGGATAAGTTGAAAGGCAAAAACGTTCAGCTCGTTGGTGATGACCTGTTTGTAACAAATGTTGAGTTCCTCCAGAAAGGTATCGACATGGGTGTGGCAAACTCGATCCTCGTAAAAGTAAACCAGATTGGTTCACTTACCGAGACGATCAACGCCGTGAACCTCGCGAAGAGAAATGGTTACAAGAGCATCATGTCGCACCGTAGTGGTGAGACTGAAGATAGCACGATTGCAGACCTTGCAGTAGCGTTGAACACCGGCCAGATCAAGACCGGGTCCGCTTCTCGTTCGGACCGTATGGCGAAGTACAACCAGCTGCTTCGAATAGAGGAAGAACTGGCCGATGTGGCCTACTTCCCCGGGAAGAATTTCTAAAAAGGAGAGGCCGCGCCTCTGCCGTGAGAAAGGCTCCGCTCTTCATTGGGCGGGGCCTTTTTTCTTAGTATCTTTCTCTTTCCACCCTCATATTAAATGCGACGTTTTTGCCTATTGCTGATCTTTCATGTTCTTGCAGTTGGAGTGCTTGCCCAACGCATTCCATTGATCAATTCGGGTGAGCTTCTCGACAAGGCGGGTGTGCTTAGGGACTCCGGAAAGTATGATCTCGCAATAAAGACCCTTCTCCAGGTGCCAGCGCGGGACACGAATTATGTCTGGTCGCAGGCCGAACTTGCCGAGCTATACAATCACAATAAACAGCACGACGAAGCCATCGCTACAGCCGATCGCTTTCTTAAGAAGCGCGACAGGTTCCGGACGGCGTTTTTGACTTCGAAGGCAGCGGCGCTCGAATCGAAAAAGGAATATGACCAGGCAATCGTCTTCCTGCAGAATGCCCTGAAAGAATATCCTTATCATTCCGACTTACGATATCAGCTAGCAACGAGCTATCATAACAAGCTGGACTACGCGAACGCGGTGAAAGCTTATTACGACGTGCTCGAGATATCACCTTACTACTCGAATGTTCATTTGAACCTTGGTGCGATCGCATTGTGGACGGGCCAGAAGACCCATGCGATGATGTCGTATGGGATCTACCTGGGGATAAACAGTAAGGATAACTCTAAGTTAACGTTGTTGGAGAACCTCTGCAGCAACCAGGCGCAGAACGATGGGGCTGCGAAAGATAAGGCCGGTCCGAATGCTTTCGAGAAGCTCGACCAGATCATTCGCTCGAAGATCGCGATGGACAAGAATTTCAAAACGGAAGTCCCGGTTGATGCGGCAATTGTGAAGCAGTTTGAAATGCTCGCGAAGCAGTTGAACACTGTGTCGGCGAATGCCGACGACCCGTGGGTGAAATTTTACCTGCCGGTGTACCAGGCAATGCGTGATCAGAAACTGATGGAACCGTTTCTTTATCACATCCTCAGCTCTTCCGACATAGAAGCCGTGAAGAAGTGGAATGCGAAGAATGAAAAGCCGCGCGAGAATTTCTTCAGTGTGGTTAACGCGGCGCTTACCCGCGACCGTGAAAATGTTCGGGCGCCGGAGTGGCTGGGTGTGGGAGCAAGAACTCATGCTCAATACTCCAAACAGAATGCTCTTGCGGGAGTTGGCGGGATCTCGAATGGAAAGGAACACGGCAAGTGGGTATACTTTCACAGCAATGGTGAGAGAGCTGCCGAAGGTGTGTTTGACAACGGTGTGAAGAAAGATGTTTGGAACTACTACCTGAGAAACGGTGTGATCAATAGCGCTGAGAATGAAACCACTGGCGAGATCACAAGGTTCTATCCCGGCGGTGGTAAAGAGTACACGTATTTTTTGAAGAACGAAAAGATAGAAGGCGAGTTTGTCTTCTACTATCCGTGTGGCGGGGTGAGTGAACGCCGGATGCATAAGGATGGCAAGCGGACCGGTAAGGGCCAGGCATTTCATTCGAACGGCGTAAAGAGTGCCGACTTCGAATACGATTCAGACGGAAAGATCACCGGTAGCTTTATTGACTACGATGTGTTCGGAAAAGTGAAGGGCAAAAGTGAATTTAAGAATGGTGAACGCAACGGCGCTTCGGAGAGCTTTTGGACCAATGGAAAACTTAAAGAACGCGAGCTATACGTTGCCGGAAAGCGAAATGGAGTTGCCGAAGGATGGTTTGAAAACGGAAAGCTTTGGTACAAGGGCGCCTATACAAACGATGAAATGACCGGCGAGTGGCTCTACTACAATCGCTATGGTGAACAAACAGAGAGAAGATTCTACGGAGCCGACGGTAAGTTAGACAAGGACAACATCTTCTATCACAATGGCAAACTTTACTACAAGGTCACGTACACGAATGGGATCGGGACGGGTTTAACCTACTACGATCAGTCTGGCAAGGAAATGTGGAATGGGAGTTCGCCGGATGGCAATTTCGATGCGAAACATTTCTATGCATACGGTCAACCGCTTTCGGAAGGCAAGTATAAAAA
>DASRSO010000047.1:0-42975 GCA_035656375.1 Cyclobacteriaceae bacterium
TGGTACTGGAGCTTTAGGCGATATGGCATGTCACATCATGGATGCGCCATTCCGTATCCTGCCGATCGACTTCCCTACAGAAGTTGAATGCAGTACTACCACAGCGTGGGAAGGGTTCTTCAAAGAAGCAAGTTACAACGACAGTTGTCCTGCATCTTCGATCATTCATATGAAGTTCCCGAGAAAAGACGGCAAGGGTATTATCGATTTCACATGGATGGATGGTGGCTTGCTGCCGCAACGTCCTGCCGAACTCCTGCCCGACGAACAACTTGGAAGCCGCGACGGCGGATACATCTTCGAAGGAACGAAAGGTAAGTTGATGGGTAACTACAATCTCGCTCCTGTTCTGCTTCCGACAAAACGGATGAAGGAAGATAAACTTCCCAAGCAATCTATACCTCGTATTGAAGGACAGGAATGGGGACATTACACGACATGGGTTGATGCGTGCATCGCAGGCTACGGAAAGAAAGAGATCGCATCGTCGTTCGATTATGCCGGACCGTTTACCGAAGCCGTGTTGATGGGCAACCTTGCACTTCGCAGCTATGCGATGAAAGAAGGTAACAACTACCCTGGCAGAAAGAAACTGCTGTGGGATGCAAAGAACATGAAGATCACCAACTTCGATGCAGCGAACCAGTTTGTGAAGCGCGAATATCGCAGCGGCTGGAGTTTGAATGCCTAACGATGTATTTCTTCAGATCTGAAAGGAAGGGGTTATAAGCCCCTTCTTTTTTCTTATCCTCCACTGTTACGAACGGTGTTGGCGAATTCCCGGAACCTCCGAAGCCTCCGCGTTGATCATTTCGTTAATCAAAAGTTATTCAATCTCTGAATAACCCATCTTGGGTCACGCACAGGCATTAAAATTTCCTGTACTTCCCTTCGTAAATCCACCAACATGAAAACGAATTTCGTCTTTGGCTTGCTGGCATTGTTATGCCTTGCAATGCTTCCCCTTGCAGTTCAATCACAAGGTGTCATCACGACACCACGTACACCAAGCCCCGCGGCAACGATCACTCAAACGATCGGCATCTCGACGGTATCTGTAAACTACTCTCGTCCCTCTGTGAAGGGAAGAACGGTATGGGGTCAGCTTGTTCCGTACGGCTGGACAAAAGCACCGAATGGCGATCAGCCGTGGCGTGCTGGTGCGAATGAGAACACGGTGATCACATTATCGCACGATGCGACCGTGGAAGGAAAGAAAGTGCCCGCCGGAAAATACGGCCTCTTCCTTATCATCAACCAGGACAACTCGGGCGAAGTTATTCTTTCGAAAGATTATCGTTCGTGGGGAGCATTCCACTACAACGCAGCCAACGATGCAATGAGAGCACCGATACAGGTACGCGATGTTGCCCAGAGCACCGAGACACTCACTTACGATTTCATTAATGGCACAAAGACCGGCTCCGAGCTTGTTCTCAACTGGGAGAAAAAACAGTTCCCTGTAAAGATCGAGTTCGATGTAGATAATATTGTGATGGCCAATGCCACACAGGAATTGAAAGGCCCGATCGGCTTTACTTTCCAGGGATACAACAGTGCAGCAGCTTACGCAGCAGCCAACAAAGTAAATCTTGAGCAGGCGGCAAAGTGGTCGGACCAGGCTGTGAACATCAATCGCTCATTCAATACACTTATGACGAAAGCGAATGTTCTTCGCGCGAGCAACCAGGGTGGCGAAGCCGATAAGCTGGTCAAAGAAGCGATCACACTCGGCAGCGAGAATGATCTCAACAATTATGGATATACTTTGCTCAACAACGGCCAGGCAGACCAGGCCATAGAAGTGTTTACACTTAACACGACAAAATATCCCGGCAGTGCAAATACATTCGATAGCCTTGGCGAAGCGTATGTGACCAAAGGAGATAACAAGAATGCGATCAAGAATTTCAAGAAGGCGCTAACGCTTAATCCTCCGGATGCCACACGGGCAAACTCTGAGAAATACCTGAAACAATTGGGCGCCATGTAGCGCCCTTTTTTTTCTATCTTTCCGCCCGTGCTGCGGATCGATTCTCATACTCACATTCTACCCAAGAAGCTTCCCAACTGGTCTACCAAATTCGGCTACGGCGACTTCATCTACCTCCAGCATCACAAGAAGGGTTTCGCCAAAATGATGCGCGGAAACCAGTTCTTCCGAGAGATCAAAGACAACTGCTGGGACCCGCTTGTACGCATCGACGAATACAAACAATTCAACACACAGGTACAGGTTATCTGTACCATACCCGTAATGTTTTCGTACTGGGCAAAGCCAATGGATTGCCTCGACATTTCCCGGTACCTCAACGACCATATAGTTAAGGTCATCGATAAGTATCCTAAAAACTATATCGGTTTGGGAACGCTTCCGATGCAGGATACATCCCTTGCAGTTGCCGAGCTCGAGCGTTGCAAGAAGATCGGACTTAAAGGAATACAGATCGGCTCGAACATCAACAACGAGAACCTGAACGAAGGCCGGTTCTTTCCTGTTTTTGAGGCCTGCGAGAAGCTCGGTATGGCCATACTTGTTCATCCCTGGGAGATGATGGGTGAGAAACACATGCAGCGTTACTGGCTCCCCTGGCTGGTTGGCATGCCTGCCGAAACCTCCCGTGCCATCTGCTCCATGATGTTCGGCGGCATCTTCGAGAGGCTTCCCGGTTTGCGCGTAAACTTCGCCCACGCGGGCGGCTCATTCCTTTCGACTATAGGCCGTATCCAGCATGGCTACGACTGCCGTCCCGACCTAGTGGCAATCGACAATGCCAAGCCGCCTACTAGCTACCTGGGAAAATTTTGGGTTGATAGTGTGACCCACGACCCGATGATGTTGGAATATGTCGTTAAATTAGTGGGCTCGAAACGTGTTACACTCGGCTCCGATTACCCCTTTCCCCTTGGCGACCTCGAGATTGGCAGGTTTATTGAGGAAACGAACTTGACTCCTCACCAGAAAGAAGATATTTTTCACAATGCTGCAAAAGAATGGCTTGCGCTGACTGACGACGAACTAAAGGCATGAGAGTGAAATTCATTTTTGTTATTGCACTGTTTGTTTCTGCCTTAACGGCTTCCGCGCAAACCGAACGCGATAAGATCAAGCAGATTGAAGAGCAGCGGGCTCAGCAGCAAAACCGTTCCGTTCGCGCGGAGCTCGATTCAGCAATTGCGCTTACAGCAGCAGGTGAATACGAAGATGCCGATGAACGTTATCGTTATGTTCTCAAAAATCTGAAGAGCCTTCCCTCCGACCTTACGTTTCATTTTGGCAAGAATTCATACCTGTTGGGCAAGTATTCGCAGAGTGTCGACTGGTTGAATAAATACATACAATTAAAAGGTACCGGTGGCCAATATTATGAAGAGGCAGTTTCGTGGTTGAAGAAGGCCGAGGTAGAAGTTGTAAAGGAACGCGAACAAAAATCGGCCGAAGCGGGTGTGATCCTTTCCCGCAACTACGATATCGACTGCGGCCCGACGGGTAAAGTAACGTGCCCGGTGTGCAGCGGGTCTACAGTTGTTATCAAAAAGACCTACCTGGGCGAATCGTATAAAACCTGCACAACCTGCAAGAAGCTCGGGTATATGACTTGTGAAGATTACAACAAGATGCTTCGCGGCGAGCTCAAGCCCAACCAATAAACAGGCTATGACGGGAATTCATTAAATTTGCAGTTTGTTTACTGCAGATGAGCCTCCGCAATCGTGTTAATGGCAAAGTATTGAAAGAAAAAATGCGCTCCAGCGATGAGTCGCGCACTACACTTTCATTTTACAAATACCACCACATCGACGAGCCCGCCCGCCTCCGCGACGAACTTTACCGGCAGTGGTCCGATATCGACGTACTGGGAAGGATATATCTCGCCAACGAGGGAATCAACGGCCAGTTGAGCGTTCCTACCAGTTCCTTCGAAAAATTCAAAGAGCTTCTTTATTCTGTTCCATTTCTAAACGGCATCCGGATCAACACTGCTGTTGACGACAACGGAAAGTCATTCTTCAAGCTGAAGATCCTTGTTCGTAACAAGATCGTTGCAGATGGGATCAACGATCCATCGTTCGATGTCACCAACAGTGGTCAACATGTGAATGCTGAAGAGTTCAACAAACTTGCAGATCAGCCCGACACGATCATCGTCGACATGCGCAATCATTACGAAAGCGAAGTAGGTCATTTCAAGAATGCTATTTGTCCTGACGCCGATACTTTCCGCGAAGAGCTTCAGATCGTAGACGATCTTTTAGAAGATAAGAAAGAGAAGAACGTGGTGATGTATTGCACCGGTGGTATTCGTTGCGAGAAAGCCAGTGCATGGATGAAGCACAAAGGCTTCAAAAATGTCTTTCAGCTCGAAGGAGGCATCATCGAATACACGAGGCAGGTAAAAGATAAAGGTCTCGAAAATAAATTCATCGGAAAGAACTTCGTGTTCGATGAACGTTTGGGCGAACGTATATCACCCGACATCGTTAGTCATTGCCACCAGTGCGGCAAACCTTGCGATGATCATACAAATTGCAAGAACGATGGTTGTCACCTGCTCTTCATCCAGTGTGAAGAGTGCGCTAAGAAATACGATGGCTGTTGTTCGGAAGAATGTCAGCATACGATCCAGTTGCCTGCCGAAGAGCAGAAAGAGTTACGTAGGGGAGTCAACAAGGGCAGGCAGGTTTTCCGCAAAGGAAGGACCTCGCACCTTCAGAATGGCAATCCAAATACATGATCGCGGCATGATCCGGATTGGCATAATAAATGTATCGGACCGGGCAAGCCGGGGTATCTACGAAGACATCCCGGGCAAGGCTATACTCTCGACGTTGAAAGAGTATATCAAAAGTGAGTGGGATAACGTTTACGCAGTAATCCCCGACGAACAAAAACTTATAGAGGACACGCTCATTCGTATGGCAGACCAGGAAAATTGCTGTCTTGTTATCACCTCAGGTGGTACTGGTCCTGCTTTGCGCGATGTCACCCCGGAAGCGACAGAGGCCGTTTGCGACAAGATGATGCCCGGATTTGGAGAGCTGATGCGCATGGAAAGCCTTAAGTATGTGCCCACAGCAATACTGTCGCGCCAGACTGCAGGAATACGAAATCGAACTTTAATCGTAAATTTGCCCGGTAAACCGAAAGCTATACGTCAATGCCTGGATGCAGTTTTTCCGGCCATTCCCTACTGTATAGACCTTCTGGAGGGGCCGTATATAGAATGCAACGAAGCGGTGATGAAGCCTTTCAGACCTGCATGATCATAATTTATGGCTAGAATCAAGTATTACTACGACACCGAAACCTGTAAGTACGAGCGCGTACGAACAACCACCGGCGACATTGTCCTTAACATCCTTGGTATCTTTTCGATCACACTCGGTCTCGCGTTTGGACTGATGGTGCTCTACATCAGTTATTTCGAATCACCAAAAGAACTCATGCTTCGCAACGAAGTGAACGAGATGGAGTTCTACTACGAGAACCTCAAGCGCGAAGTCGACAAGCTCAATGTTATTCTTGCCGATATGGAACATCGCGACGACAACATTTATCGTGTTGTTCTTGGCGCTGAACCTATCGAAAGTGCAATACGTGAAGCAGGTGTTGGCGGCATGGATCGTTACGCCGAGATCAAAGACAAACCAACATTACATAAAGATCTCATCGTCGACCTTCACGAGTCGGTCGATAAGCTGAGAAGAAAAGTTTACATCGAATCCAAATCACAAGACGAGATCGTTCAGCTGGCTGAAAATAAAATGAAGCTCTACGCTGCTATCCCCGCAATTCAACCAGTGGCTAACAAGGAACTTATTGCGCTCGCATCCGGCTTCGGCATGCGTGTTCACCCGATCTATAAAGTGAAGAAGATGCATGCCGGTATCGACTTCGCAGCTGTGATAGGCACCCCGATCTACGCAACAGCCGACGGCGTGGTCGATGTTGTTCAGGTGAGCTTCAGCGGGTACGGTAAAATGGTTGAGCTCGATCACGGCTTCGGATATCGTACACGTTACGCACACATGCACGGATTTGCTGTTCACCAGGGCCAGCGTGTGAAGCGTGGCGAGCTTATCGGCTACGTGGGTGATACAGGCCTTTCGACAGCGCCGCACTTACATTACGAAGTGATGATCAATCGTCAGCAGGTGAACCCGGTTCACTACTTCTTCAACGACCTGAACGCTACAGAGTACGAGAAGATAATAGAGCTGGCTTCGATCGAGAACCAGGCACTGGGAATGTAATCCGGTATAATCAGGATCTCATCTGCCGGAACTTTTCCGCACACCGCTCGCTAAGATCGTTGGCTCCAATGGTGTCACAAAAAAGTAAAGGAGCGCTCCTGTGCTCATCGGTGTTTTTTGGATACTTTAGGGCCTGAAAGGTATAAAATGAAGTACGCCCTTTTCTTTCTCCTGGCCTATTCGATACCCCTGATTTCTTTCTCGCAAGGCTGCAGCGACGCCGGCTTCTGCACGATGGGCGCCATGAAACCCGACCAGCCGTACAGCAAAAAGATCGCCGTCCGGCTCCAGTCTGCGGAGCTGAGTTTCTATCGCGGCACCACTACCCTCACGCCTATAATTTACGTGGCCACTGCCGATCTCAATTTCTCTGTTAAAGGAAAGAACACCTTTCAAATAAAGCTTCCCTACCAGGCGGTCACCGGCCGGCTCGCCAACACACAAGGCATGGGCGACATATCTCTTTGCTTCACGCGAAACATTTATTCTTCCGATAAATACAACCTGAACCTGTCGTTCGGCACGAAGATCCCTACGAATCATTCCGACAAATGGACGCCCAGCACCGATCCCGGAGAACGGTGGCCATTGCCAATGTACTATCAAACCAGTCTTGGAACGTACGATGCGATTGCCGGCATTTCATTGATCAATCGCAAGTGGTTGTTCGCTACAGGAATTCAAATCCCGTTGAATCACAACAAGAATAACTTTACATGGTCGTCGTGGGCTGATGCCGAAAGTGATCTGCGCGAATATGCCGGCCGTTACAACCAGGCGAAAGACCTGAAGCGGGGAACAGATGTTATGCTTCGCATCGAACGTAATTTCAGATTTTCAAAGTTCAATTTCAGTGCAGGTATACTCCCGATCTATCGCATCACCCGCGATGAGTTTGTACGATCCGGAGTGGCAGAAAATTCCCCACTTCAAAAAGTTCGTCCCGCCGAAGCACAGGGGCTTGCATGCTCCGTGATAGGTACCATCGGATACAACTTCGATGTTCGTTCAGGTATACGCCTGTTGCTTGGTCACAAGATCGTTCAGCGAAAAACAAATCCCGATGGATTGACACGGGAGTTTGTTTCATCAATCACATACGTCTACCGGTTCTAGATGAGACTCCTCCTCCTCCTGATCTTTCTGTTGCTTCCCGGTGCACTCCTGGCGCAATCGTTCGATGAGCTTATCGCTCTTGGCGACTACACCAAAGCCGAAGCATTGTTGAAGGAACAGGATTCAGGAAATTGGAAGTCTCAAAAGAGCAAAGCAGTCTATCTCACAAACTCCGCGACACTCGATCTCAACAAAGGCAGGCAAGACCTCGCATTAGAAAAGCTGAACGAGGCTTACGCTCTCTTTCAACAATCGAAGACGGCCAACACCAAAGAGGCAGCCAACTGCTTGTCGTGGCTGAGCCTTACATATACCGCATCCGGCAAGTACAACCAGGCCGAGGAGAACGGCGCGATAGCACTGCAGATGAGGCAACAATTGTTTGGCGAACAAAGCGAAGAGGTGGCCGCTTCGTACAACGATCTCGGCCTTGCGTACAGCCAGATCGACCCCGACAAGGCTCTCGAATCTTATGAGAAAGCCCTTGCTGTCTACAAGAAACTTCACGGCAACGAACATCCCAAAATAGCGATTGCCAATACCAACATAGGCGGCTTATATCGCCAGATAGAATTATACGGAGACGCAATCAACAACCTCGAAGCAGCTTCGAAGATCTGGTTGAAGCTTTACCCCGACGGTCATCCAAGCCTCGGTTTCGTATACCGAAGCCTGGGCCAGACGTATGTGAAGATGGAAAACAACCAGTTGGCCCTCACCTACTTCGAAAAAGCATTAGAACAATACCGTAAGTCATTCGGAGAAAAACATCCCGACATCGCTTCGACCCTGAACCAGATCGGTGCAGTTCACATCAATCAACAGTTGTTCAACAATGCACTGGATGACTTTCAGCAGGCAATGTGTGCGAACATCCCATCGTTCAACAACAAAGACATAAGTATAAATCCTCCCATCAACGAGTTTTATAATGCCAACGTGCTCCTCTACAGTCTTATGTTCAAAGCGCAGGGTCTCGAAGCAAAACATTTCGGTAAGACTTTGAAACTTTCGGATCTCAAGCTCGCACTATCGTCGTTATACCTTTGTGATTCTCTCATCGACGATATTCGTCATCACAGTTCCAATGAAAGCGACAAGCTTTCCCTGGGAACGCTGGCCAACGACGTATATGAAGATGGTGTAAGGCTTGCTTCGACTATCAGTGAGATCACGGCCACACCAGGGAAGTACAACGAGATCGCATTTTACTTTGCTGAAAAGAGTAAGTCGGCCGTTCTACAGGAATCTATTGCCGATTCGCAGGCCAAGTCTTTTGCAGGCATTCCACAAGATCTCGTCGACCAGGAAAAGAATTTGAAGTCAGGGATCGCATTCCTGGCGCAACGATTAAGCCTGGCGCCTCCCCCCGACGAAGAAAAGTATCTTCGCGAGTCGTTGTTTGTTTTGAATAATGAATACACGGCATTCACCAAAAAGCTTGAGAAGGACTACCCGAATTATTTCAACCTGAAGTTCAATAATTCCTTTCCGACGGTAGCGGAGCTCCAGGCAATGTTAGGCCCTGACGAAGCCATCTATAGTTACTTCGTTGCTGAGAAAGCAAAAAAAATGTTCCAGTTCGAGATCACTTCAAAAAAATTCAAAGCGTATGAAAAGACGCTACCCGACGATTTCGACAGGCTGATGAAGGGGATGATCAACGGGATCTACTATCGGGACTTTGAAACATTTCAGCGTTCGTCAAACAAATTGAAATATGTGTTGTGGCCAGAAACGAAAAAGAAAAAAGTTGTTGTTATTCCCTCTGGCCGTATGAGTACGCTTCCACTGGAAGCACTTCCCGTTCAAGCTAAGGCCGGCGACAATTTCAGCTCAATCACTTATCTCGTTCAAAACAAATCCATCAGTTACGAATTTTCTGTAGGACTCTTCTCGCAGAAACGAAAACAAAGATCTTCCCACGAAAATCAATCGATCTTCCTCTGTGCCCCCGTAAAGTTTCCGGAAAAGGACAACCTGAACGAATTGCCAGGAACCGAGTCGGAGATCAAAACAATAGCAGGGCTCTTCCCTACAGCTTCGAAAGAAGTAATGTTGTTCGATAAAGCGAACGAGGGAATCGTAAAGTCGAATGATATCACCAGGTACAATTACCTGCACTTTGCCACGCATGGAGTGGTGGATGAGGCCGACCCGGAACTTTCGAGAATATTCCTGAGTGAAAATTCCGGTGAAGACGGACACCTGTTCTCCGGGGAGATCTACAATCTTAAGCTCAATGCAGATCTTGCAGTGCTGTCGGCATGCCAGACGGGACTCGGAAAATATTCGAAAGGCGAAGGAGTGATTGGCCTGTCGAGGGCATTGGTGTATGCAGGCGCACGAAACCTGATCGTATCGTTCTGGAGTGTTGCCGACGAATCGACCGCTGTGCTAATGACCGATTTCTATTCTGAACTGCTGAAGGATCCGAGAGGCTTCGCCCCGGCACTCCAGCAGTCCAAAATAAAAATGATCAACTCGAAAAAATTTGTGGAGCCGTATTACTGGGCGCCATTCGTGCTGATCGGATTCTAGTTACTTAATCCTGTACCTGAATCCGCCGTAAAACATTCTTCCAAACACGGGTCCCCAAACCATCGAACTATCGAAGTACGGACCAAACGGATCGCTTGCTCCAATGATTGGGTTATCCAACCTGAAGTTTGTAATGTTCTCAACCCCGACGTAAACACTCCATGCTGTTCCCTCTTGTTTCTTCGGTGCGAAATCTTTCGTGAACTGGGCATTCATCAACCAATAAGGTTCGGAGTACGCCGGCAACTGATACTCCGTCGGGTTTGCCGAAGTACCAGGTATACGCTGTGGACCAATGCGTGTCACCGTGTAGTCAAAACTCCAGTTAGATTTAGTCCTGTAAGCAAGATTCACAAACGACCTGTCCTTCGGGATCAACGGCCTGCTCAATCGTCCCTGCAGATAATCCGTTTCTACATCCACTCTCCTGTAAGCAATCCTCAGGTCAAGCCTGCGAACGAGCTGGTAGTCGATCTGAGCCTGGAAACTATGAGAGAACGACTTGCCTTGAAGCCCTGTAAAGTGAACCTCATGAGCGTTCTGATCGTAGTCTACCACCACCTGGTCTTTGAAGGTTGTGTAGAAGTAATCGACACTGATAACACCGGGCCTGTAATCGAGCTCGAAATCCTGCGACAGGTTTACACCAGCATTCCAGGCGTTGTCGGGGCGGAAACCATATCCTTTTGTTGAGGTCAGGTTCTGCATCATGAATGCTCTCGACGACACGAGAAAGTTACTGTTCTCTGCTATGATGTTCGCTACACGAATCCCTCTTCCACCCGACGCACGAAGTGAGGTCGAGTTGGTGAGGTCGTACTTCAAATGCAATCGCGGTACGAAAAGCACTCCAAACAAATTATGCATGTCAACGCGCGCACCGGCGATCATAGAGAACTTCTTCAGGTCATCGTAATTGTACTCCACAAAAGCACCGGGAACCAACTCGGTACGATTGAACACCTGGCCCGCTCCCATGGAGAGGTTAAGGTTCTCCGACTGGTCGTCGTACAGGAAACTCAGTCCCGTTTTGAATTTGTGCATGGTGCTTCCAATGATCGATTGATAGATCAGGTTCGCATACACTGAGTTCTCTTTCGCATCGTAGAGATTCATACCATAATAGCTATCCTGGTTGTGGATCAATCCATTAACCTGTAAGCCTACACTCTTGTATGGATGCAACGGAAACGAATAAGCCAGTTTGCCTGTAAACTCGTATCGATCGGTATTGATCTCTAGTCCGTAACGATTCGTGGTAAACTTGTCGACGTCTGCGTTATAGCCCGTTTGTCCGCCCTGCTTGTCATCTTTCAAAACCTTGAAGCTCATCTGCCCAAGCCAACCGTTCCCAGAATTGTAGACCCAGCGGTTGATCAGGTTTACCTGTGAGCCAGTGGGAAAGTCGAGAAACGAATCCTTGTTCTGATCCATTTCGTTCGGGCGAATGCTTCCGTGCAGTAACACCGTGGTCGCCCATTTCTTGCTGGTTTGTCCCGACCAGATGAAATTCATTTCAGAACGACCCGAGTTGTTCACATAGCCATTCAGGTAAAGCTTATCACTCTCCTGTGGTTTCTTCAACTCCACGTTGATCTGTCCTGCGATGCTCTCGTAGCCGTTGACAACAGATCCCACACCTTTTGTAACCTGTATGGAATTGATCCACGTACCCGGTATAAACTGAATGCCCTGGCTCGATGCCAGACCGCGTACGCCGGGCATGTTTTCGAGCGAGATCATAGTATTCGGGCCTGAAAGCCCAAGCATCTGTATCTGCCGTGTGCCTGTCACCGCATCGGTAAAGGCAACGTCGACGGAAGGATTGGTTTCGAAGCTCTCCGACAAATTACAACACGCGGCCTTGAAGAGCTCTTTCTCGTTCATGACTACTACGTTGATGCCGGATGAGTGATCGATACCCGATGTTGACTTCCATCCTTCGACGGTAACTTCCTGCAAGACCTGGTCGGAATGAAGCTCTACTTTCACGTTGGTCTCATTGGTGATCGTGAGCGTATCGGGCGTATAACCGACAAAGCTTACGATAAGCTTGTCGACACCGTCAAAGCGATCGATCATAAAGACGCCATTCTCGCGTGTAGTTGTGCCCTTGTTCGTGCCCTGCCAATAGACGTTTGCGCCGGGCAGTGGTTGGTCCTGGCCAGTTGGGCCTTTCTCAACAACGATGCCCATCAATTTCTGAGCCTGCGCATTCGTCAATAAGAATATCGAGAATGCCGCGGCAATCCACCTTAGTCTCATACTTGAGATTACTTAGTGGTGGCCGTGCCCAGAGTCTTTTACTGTCGAGTGATCGTGGTCGCGATACAAGCAACAGAAAGGGAGATCTGCATACACATCGTCCTTCGCTTTTACTTTATCGGTATCGTGACCGACAGAAGCAACGAGGTTATGGATGTCCATCTCGCTGATTTTCGACGGGAGGTAAACGACAACAAGCTCTTTGGTTTTAGAATCCCATGTAGCCTGTTTGATACCTTTTGTGTCGAGTGCTGTTTCGATGCGCTTCTTGCACATGGCGCAGTTGCCATAGACCTTTATATTTGCCTGTGTTGCTTTTTGTGCGAAAGCGAAATTAGTAATGACTATTAAAGAAAGAATTGTGATTATAGTTTTCATGATGTACTGATTGATAGTTAAAAAAAAATACCCACGCATAAGCGTGCACTAAGCAATCATTTCATCATCATAGAAAACAAGGGAGCAGTGTTTTGTGAATAAGGGAACGTCACTCAATGGTGGCGGACTTTCTTCCGCGGAAACATTTACGTGAGCGACGGTGTTGTCGTTTAAGGGAATCGGTTCGAACAGGTTACCGATCTCGAAGTAGTTGGGGGCAATTGAAACGACTGTTGAAGCAGCCTGGTCGTCGTCGATCTGGAGTATGTCGTGTTCTTCGGTACAGCACTTATTGGAGCCTTTAATGGCCATCAATACGTAGCAAGGGCACTTAGCTGTTTCAAGGGAAAAGAGGCTGGAGGACTTAACCCGGCCCATACAGTAGTGCGTGGTGCGAACCACTCCTACTGCTAGGGTCAGGTACACACATGTGAACGCTATGGCAAAAAGCTTTTTCACTGTGTTTTGAGAACCCCAAAGTAGGCCTTTAGGTTTCACTTTTCCTAAAGATTAACTAAAACTTTGCAAAGGGGTGAAAAATGCCGTTTTTGCCCTTGCAGCGCGGTTGCTGCGAAAAAAAATCATCCACAAACTATCCACAACGGGTATAAAACTGACGGTCAGTCGCGGGCATGGAAGACAGCTATAAACACAGGGGGTTACGGAACAAACTCGTGAAGAAACTGGCTGAAAAAGGTATTCGCGACGAGGCTGTTTTGGGGGCTATCGGGCGCGTGCCGAGGCACTTCTTTTTCGACCAGGCACTGCTGTCGCACGCGTACGAGGACAAGGCGTTTCCCATCGGCGAGGGACAGACCATTTCGCAGCCTTACACGGTGGCGTTCCAAACGGAGAAGCTGGAGATAAAGCCGAAGGATAAGGTATTGGAGATCGGGACGGGATCGGGATACCAGGCATGTGTGCTGATGGAGATGGGAGCTACGGTTTACAGCATTGAGTATAACCGTACCCTTTATGAAAAGACGAAGTCGCTGTTGCCGCAGTTGGGATACAGGACTGCGTTCTTGTCGCACGGCGATGGTTCGAAGGGATTGCCGGCAAAGGCGCCGTTTGATAAAATACTGGTGACGGCGGGGGCGCCGGTGGTACCGAAGGCGTTGACGGATCAGTTAGGGGAAGGTGGGATATTGATTATACCTGTGGGAGGAAGAGAGTTTCAGCAGATGTTGAGGATAAGGAAGGTGAAGGGCAACCTGGTAGAAGAAAAGTTTGCGGACTTTGCGTTTGTGCCGTTGCTGGGAGAGAGTGGTTGGGATTTGAAGTGATCAGCGTCGGCACTGACGTTGACGCTTGTGTCGTCTTTCGAGCCACCGGTCGAACTCGAGATTGTCAGGAAAACCTGATGTGCTAATTACCCGCTAACCGATCCCACTCCACGCATAACACACGTGATGGCGTCTCTCCCGTTTCGTGCCTGCAGAAGATCAACAGCTTGCCATCCGGTGAAAGCATCGCGCCGTCTTCATATACATTAGTGTTAACCGGCGCACCCAGGTTCTTTGGCGTTCCCCACTTGCTTCCCTCCCACTTCGATACGTAGATATCATCCATCCCTTTCGTGTCCGCGCGCTTCATGCTGTTAAAAAACAAGAACTTTTTCTCTATCACATACGAAGGCCATTGCCATGCAGTGCTTATTGAAAGCTCACTCACGTGCTCATCCGCATCATTAGCCACCAGCATTTGCCATTGATCTTTCGCACGTGACCCTGAAAACAGGACATCACCGCTCAATAACGGAACCGGGCAGCATTCGTCACCTTTATTGTTGACTGACTTCAGTGGAACCGGCTTGCCCCATTCACCTCCGTGCAAGTCAACTCTCCATATGTTCCAGGTATCTTTTGGATCATCAGAACCGCCCGGTCTGTCGGACGTAAAATACAATGCGGTTCCCCCGGCGTTTAACCTTCCACCCATATCATTGTCAAATCCCGAGAATGGAAGGATGCGTTCATCAACCCAACGGTCGTTACCTCGTTTCGCCTCGTACATCCAAAGCTTGTGACTTACCGGCTGCTCCCGTACAAAGTAGATCGTCTTCCCATCCTTTGAAAAGCCAACAGCAGCACCCGAAAGATTTTCGGGGAATAATTCGGGCGCATAAGGACCGACGTTTGACGGGAGCGTCTGCAGCAGGATAAGCAGTAAGAATTTCACGCACGTAATTTCAAACAAGAACATCACGCGCGAATCACGCTAGTGGTAGTAATTTGTATCAGCCCGCAAGCAATGCCTTAACCTCTTCAAATTTGTTGCCCACAACAATACTCTCTTTCTTTTTTGTTTTTAAAGACTCAAGAGCCTCGGGCAACTTCAGCTTCATCTGAAGCGTCTCCTCCACAACCTCACTGAATTTGCCGGGATGTGCCGTTTCCAAAAACATCCCCACTCCTTCTTTGCCATCGAGGTATTTCTTCAACCCCAGGTAGGCTACCGCACCGTGCGGGTCCATTATATACTTGTGTTTTTTGAACACCGACCTCATCGCTTCCTGCGTGTGTTCATCGCCAAATGAATACCCCACGATATCGCCCTTCATCGACTTGCCGCTGTAGAGCTCAAGCATTCTGGCGAAATTACTCGGGTCGCCCACATCCATAGCATTGCTGATCGTCTGTTTCGAAGGTTGTGGCTTGAACACGCTGCTAACGAGATATGCCGGCACAACGTCATTAACATTCGTAGAGGCAATGAATTTTTCAATCGGCAATCCCAGTCGCTTCGCTAAAATACCCGCCGTAAGGTTTCCAAAGTTGCCACTGGGCACCGACACCACCGACGCCTTTGTATTTGCCCAACCAAAGAAGTAATAGAACGACTGCGGTATAAGTCTTCCCAGGTTGATCGAGTTTGCCGATGTAAGCAAATATTTCTTACGCAGGTCCTCATCCAAAAACATCTGCTTCACAAGCCGCTGGCAGTCATCAAAAACTCCCTTCACCTCCCACGCCGTAATGTTGCCGCCGAGTGTAGTAAGTTGCTTCTCCTGCAACGGGCTTACCTTGCCTGAAGGATACAGGATGATCACCCGCACCCCGGGCACGTTAAGGAAACCGTTCGCAACCGCACTGCCTGTGTCGCCCGACGTAGCTGCAAGCACAACGATCTCACGACCCTGGCTCTGCGCGAAATGTCCCATAAGACCTGCAAGAAATCTCGCACCAAAGTCCTTAAACGCAAGTGTCGGTCCGTGATAAAGCTCCATCGCAAACACGTTGGGCTCGATCTTCACCAATGGCACCTCAAAATTCACAGTGCGATCAACAATCTGTTTCAATACATCCGATGGCAGCGAATCACCCAACAGTTGCGTCGCAACATCAAATGAAAGTTCTGCGAACGACTTCTTATCGATGGTTTCAAAATACTCTTTCGGAAACGGTGTGATCTGCTCGGGCATGAAAAGTCCGCCGTCGGGCGCAAGGCCTTGAACAACTGCATCGCGGAATGACCAGAGATCAGACCTGTTTTTTGTACTATAAAATTTCATCAGCCTTTAGAGATTATTCTTGCGCCTTCGGGGTTTACTCGCGACACGAGCACATCACTCTTCAGATGTGACAGTCCAAAGTGTCCTTCTATCTTTTCACCAACTTTCTTTGCTACTTCAATATCGTTGCACAACGCGAATATCGTTGGCCCCGATCCCGAGATCCCCGCTCCTAACGCACCCGCATCCTTAGCCACCTGCCTGAGTTGATCGAAGCCGGGAATAAAAACGGAGCGCACAGGCTCCGCAATAGCATCTTTCAACGACTTACCGATCAACGTAAAATCAGACGTCATCAACCCGATCATCAATCCCGCCGCGTTCGCACTTTGCGACACCGCATCGCGGATCGTTACCGAGTTGCGCAGTATCCTTCGGCTGTCTTCCGTTTTTACTTCAAGGTGTGGATGCACGAGCACACAACAAAGCTCACGGGGAAAGTTAACTTCCAACAGGTCCAACGGATGGTAGTCGCGAATAAGCACAAAGCCGCCCAGTATCGACGGTGCTACGTTGTCTGCGTGGCCAGTCCCGCACGCAATTCGCTCGGCTTCCATCGCATGTGGAACAAGTTCCTTCCGTGTCATGGGTTCGCCCATCAGCGTGTTGACGGCCACGAGAGCAGCCGCAGCACTTGCTGCACTTGAACCCATACCGCTACCGAGCGGAAGTTTCTTATGAAGCTCTACCTCCACACCGATATTCTTGCCAAGCGCTCCGAGGTATGATTGAACGGCTACACTGCTCGTATTGCGATTCGATTCCATCGGGAGCTTGCCGCCATCGCCGGTGATCTTCGTCATCTTCACACCGGGCGCGTCGGCCAGGCGCACTTCAACTTCGTCGCCCTGCCCATCGATCGCGAAGCCGAGGATATCGAAACCACAACAAACATTGGCAACCGTGGCCGGTGCGAAAGCTCTTACCCATTTCATAACGACGCGTAGTTAGCAATACGAATGATATCGGCAAAAACTCCTGCCGCTGTAACTTCTGCCCCGGCACCAGGTCCGCGGATCACCATCGGGCGTTCGTTGTAACGCTCAGTGGTGATCAGGATAATGTTGTCACTGCCCGACAGCGAGTAGAAAGGATGTTGTTGGTTCACCCCCGTCAGTTCTGTACGAACCCCTGAATCGTCGAGCACTGCCATGTAACGAAGCTTCTCTCCTCGCGTGGCAGCGTCGGCCCTGAGGCCTTCGAAGTGACTGTCGAATTTCGGAAGCTGGCTCATGAATTCATCCACGCTCTTAACTTTGGTCAGTTCTTTGGGCACAAGGTTTTCGATCTTCACGTCGTTGATCTCGAGCTTCACACCTGCCTCGCGTGCAAGGATCAATATTTTCCTTCCAACATCCATGCCGTTAAGGTCGTCGCGCGGGTCGGGCTCCGTAAAACCTTTCGTGCGCGCTTCACCGACAATTGCACTGAATGATTTCCCGAGCACGAACGAGCTGAAGATATAGTTCAAAGTTCCGCTCAGCACGGCCTGTATGCGGATCACCTTGTCGCCACTCAATAAAAGGTCGTTCAACGTATTGATGACGGGCAGTCCCGCTCCTACGTTAGTCTCATATAAAAACTTTACGCCACGCTTACGGGCAACAGCTTTCAATGCCGCGTATCTCTCGTAGTGTCCCGAGTTCGCTTTCTTGTTCGGTGTAACAATCGAAATATTCTCGTTCAACAGTTCATGATAATACTCGGCCACCGACTCGCTCGACGTACAATCCACGAAAATGCTGTTCGATAGATTCAATGACTTGATCTTATCAAGAAATGAACGGGGATCCAGTGAAGTTCCCTCTTCCAGCAACCTTTCCAACCCGTTCTGGGGATCAATGCCTCGTTCATCGAACAACATTTTCCTGCTGTTCGACACACCTACCAGGTTCACCTCTATCGCATTCTCGTTACTGAGATGCTCGCGCTGTGTTCCGATCATCTTCAGCAACGTGTTGCCGATCAAACCCGTGCCTGCAAGGAACAGGTTAAGCACCTTCCGGTCCGACAGGAAGAATCCTTCGTGAAGAACGTTTAACGCCTTCGACGTATCCTCCTCGCGGATCACCGCGGAGATATTCAACTCCGAAGATCCCTGTGCTATCGCGTGAATATTGATACCACTCTTGCCAAGCGAGTTGAACATTCTTCCACTTGTACCGGGATTGTGTTTCATACCTTCACCTACTATTGCTATGATTGATAGACCATTTTCCGTGTAAACTTCATCCATCTCCCCTCCCTTTATCTCGTACTGGAACTCCTGTTCGATCTTTGCTTTGGCCTTAGCAACGTGGTTGGTCTCAATCGCCAAACATATCGAGTGTTCCGACGAAGCCTGGCTGATAAGTATCACGTTGATCTTTTCAGCGGCAAGCACACCAAACAATCGCCTCGAAGTACCAACTACGCCGAGCAAGCCGCTGCCTTCCACGCTCAACAGGCTTACACCACCCATCGATGAGATGCCTTTGATCGCAAGGTCCTTCCCGTTGGCATCGCCGTGAATGCACGTACCCGCAAAAGTTGGATTGAATGTGTTCTTGATCCAGATCGGTATCGACCGCGACATTACTGGCTGCATTGTAGCCGGGAAGATCACCTTTGCACCAAAGTGTGAAAGCTCCATCGCTTCGGCGTAAGTCATCTCGGGCACTGTGAATGCCTTGAGCACCTTACGGGGGTCGGCGGTCATCATTCCATCAACATCGGTCCATATCTCGAGACTATCAGCTTTCAGTGCGGCGGCAAATATTGCGGCGGTGTAGTCCGAGCCGCTTCGTCCCAATGTTGTTGTCTCTCCTGTTTCCGAACTGCCAATGAAACCTGTGATAACCTGCAGGCCTTTGTTAGCCTTAAAGTACTCATCGACCTGGCGATCGGTTGTGGCGAAGTCGACCCGTGCATAGCCGAAATTATTATCGGTACGAACAACCTTGCGGGCATCCAGAAAGCCTGCATCGATGCCCTTGTCGCGAAATGCTTCTGAAATAATGTAAGCACTCAGTCGTTCACCGAAGCTCATAATGAAGTCAAGTGTGCGAAGGGTTCGTTCGCGCACGAGGTAGATGCCGTGCAGCACATCCTCGAGTTCATTGATCACCACCTTTACCTGTGCAAGAATGCTGCTTTGCCTTTGCATGCTGATCAAACCACGCACTGCATCGAGATGCCGCTGGTCGATCTTCGCAAGATGTGATTTGTATTCTTCCTTGCCGGAGAGTGCTGCAGTACTTGCCTGGATAAGTTGATCGGTAATGCCTCCAAATGCCGAGACTACAAGAGCATTGATCTCTCCCGCTTTAATATAGGGTTTGACAATTTCTATTACCGACGATATCCGTTCCGGGCTGGCTACTGACGAGCCGCCGAATTTTAAAACTTTCATGTTAGGGGATTTGCCCAACCTTCAGGTTGGTGTGATGAAAAAAGACCGCGATGTAAGAGGGCTGCAGGTAATATCGGGCGCTACCCCGTAATAGTGGTAGTAGATGTGGTGTTAATAATTGTAGCGCCTGTTTGCATTGCGGGCTCTAAATAAATCCACCATCTCCTTTATTGCAACGTTTTTAATAACATTATCTTCGCAACCGATTTCGAAACACCCACAGCTCAATGGCCAGAAAGAAGAAAACACCGAAGGAGTCGTTCGTGAGCATGACCGAGCTCGTATTGCCAAACGACACAAACACGCTGAACAACCTCATGGGGGGTCGCCTGATGCATTGGATGGATATAGTGTCGGCCATCGCAGCACAGAAACATTGCAATCGCATCGTGGTCACCGCGTCGGTCGACAATATCTCCTTTCGCGAACCCATTCGCCTCGGCGATGTAGTTACGCTTAAAGCAAAAGTTACCCGTGCGTTCAGTTCCTCCGTCGAGGTAAGGATAGATGTATCTGCCGAGAATATTCCTTCGGGCACAACTGTTGAAAGCAACAGCGCATACTTTACTTTTGTCGCTGTCGATCAGAGTGGACGTCCCATCGACGTTCCCGAAGTTGAACCCGAAACCGAACAGGAGAAAGAATACTACAGCGGTGCACTTCGAAGACGTCAGCTTCGATTGATCCTCGGTGGTCGTATGAAACCCCACGAGGCCGATGAACTGAAATCAATCTTCGACATCAAAGAACCATGATCGACCAGGCAACTGCATACACGGAAGAGATCTATAAGGTAAAAGAAAAGACTACCATCATCCTTTCGGTGTCATGGGCCGACCTGCCCGAAGCCGATCAGCAATTGCTTCAAAAAATACTTCAATCGGTAAAGCTGAAACTCGCCTCGGTTCGCGTCGTCTATCAACCTGTACTCGACCTCGGCAGCCTCAGGCCCCAGCCCTCCCGAATGATCTACTTTGGAGAGCCTGTGGCCGGCCTCGGCCAGTTCGAATGCATCACGACCGAGGGCACAATTGTGCTCAGCCCGCCCCTTTCTGTCCTGCAGAACGACCCCGCCGGAAAGCAGAAGTTGTGGGTAGCTCTGAAACAGCTATTTGGCCTATAACACAGCTTTTTTATCTTTGCGGGACTTTATAAAAACCTAATAATCAAACTATACTGACAGTATGCAAAATTTAGTCTATGCCCTTCCGGTTTTCGGCTTGTTGGGGCTCCTTTATGTAGCCTGGAAGAGTGCCTGGGTAGCCAGGCAGGATTCCGGTACAGACAAGATGAAGAAAATCGCAAGTCACATTGCGGAGGGTGCAATGGCCTTCCTCAAGGCGGAGTACAGGATCCTTGCAATTTTCGTTGTTTGCGTAGCTGTCCTCCTCGCTGTTTCAGCTGATAGCGAAACTTCATCACCTCTCGTTGGTGTATCGTTCGTGCTTGGTTCATTCTGCTCTGCGCTTGCCGGTTTCATCGGTATGCGTGTTGCAACCAAAGCTAACGTAAGGACTACCGCAGCTGCACGTACCAGCCTCGGCCAGGCCCTCCAGGTTGCCTTCACAGGCGGCTCTGTAATGGGTATGGGTGTTGTAGGTATCGGCGTTCTCGGCTTGTCACTGTTGTTCATCGTTTACTCCCAGATGTATGGAACAGCCGACTTCAACAGCGTTAATAAGATCATTACAGTTATCACCGGCTTCTCTTTCGGAGCTTCTTCGATCGCGCTCTTCGCACGTGTTGGTGGTGGTATCTATACAAAAGCTGCCGACGTAGGTGCCGATCTCGTTGGTAAAGTTGAAGCAGGTATTCCTGAAGATCACCCCCTCAACCCCGCTACTATCGCCGATAACGTTGGTGACAACGTAGGTGACGTTGCCGGTATGGGCGCCGACCTTTTCGAATCGTATGTCGGAGCTATCGTCGGTACTATGGTGTTGGGTGCAGCATTCATGGGTGTAAGCGAGTTCGCCAGCGAGCAATACATGAACGGACTTGCTCCGGTTCTCCTTCCACTTGCTCTTTCTGCAGTCGGTATCGTTATGTCGTTCCTCGGTACGTTCTTCGTACGTGTGAAAGAAGGTGGCGATCCTCAAAAGGCTTTGAACATGGGTGAGATCGTATCGTCTGTGATCATGATCGCTGCTTCATGGTTCATCATCAAAGGGATGCTTCCTGAAACATGGCAGTTCTCCGATCCGCTTTACAACGCTCCTGGTGAGTCTACTACATTTACATCTACGGGTATCTTTATTGCTACTGTGATTGGTCTCGTAGCCGGTGTCGTTATCGGTCTTATCACGGAATATTACACAGGTATGGGTAAGAAGCCCGTTCTGTCAATCGTACGCCAGTCGTCGACCGGCGCTGCTACAAACATCATCGCTGGTCTTGGTGTTGGTATGATGTCGACACTGTGGCCCACTATCATTATCGCTCTTTCGATCATCGGTGCATTTGAATTCGGTGGTCTGTACGGTATCGCGATCGCGGCGGTTGGTATGCTCTCGAATCTCGGTATCCAGCTTGCTGTCGATGCTTACGGTCCTATTTCCGACAACGCCGGTGGTATCGCCGAGATGTCGGAACTCCCTAAAGACGTTCGTTCACGTACCGATAAACTGGATGCAGTTGGTAACACTACTGCCGCTATTGGTAAAGGCTTCGCTATCGCATCTGCGGCTCTTACTGCTCTTGCACTCTTCGGAGCTTATATGACTACTGCTCACGTTGCATCGATCGACGTATCGAAGGCGAATGTGATCGCCGGTCTGTTCATCGGTGCCATGCTTCCTTTCGTATTCTCATCGCTCGCTATGGGTGCGGTAGGTCGCGCAGCGATGTCGATGATCGAAGAAGTTCGTCGCCAGTTCGCCAACATCCCTGAATTGAAAGCTGCTCTTGCCCTCATGAAGAAGAACGGCGACAAGCCCGTTGAAGAGTGGAGCGCAGACGAACAGAAAGTATTCCACGCTGCCGATGGCAAAGCCGAGTATGGCAAATGCGTTGAGATCTCTACCCAGGCTGCGATCAAGCAGATGGTTGTTCCAGGTCTTATGGCCGTTGTTGTTCCCGTAGTTATCGGCTTCCTCCCTGGTTTCGGTCCCGAAGCCCTCGGTGGCATGCTCGCAGGTGTAACCGTATCTGGTGTGTTGATGGCGATCTTCCAGTCGAACGCTGGTGGCGCCTGGGACAACGCCAAGAAGAGCTTCGAAGAAGGTGTTGAGATCAACGGACAGACTTATTATAAGAAGTCAGATCCTCACAAGGCTGCAGTTGTTGGAGACACTGTAGGCGACCCTTTCAAAGATACTTCCGGTCCTTCACTGAATATCCTCATGAAATTGATGTCGGTGGTTGCCCTGGTGATTGCACCACTGCTTCCTTCAGCGATCAATACCAAGACATCGGCAGACAAAGAATCGGTGAAACCGAAGACAGAGATTGTGAAAGAAGCTACGGCAGAAGCCACTTCTTTCCAGAAGGTGAAGTAATCACAAAGAGTTTCTCAAAAGGGCCCTGCAGCATATTGCTACAGGGCTCTTTTTGTTTATTTTCATGGAAATTAGAACATGAAAATCCCCGTACTGTTCTTGCTGGTGTGCTTTACATGCGTTTCGAGTGCGTTTGGACAGGATGTTGTTGGAAGATGGAAAACGATCGATGACGAAACCGGCAATCCGAAGTCTATAGTCGAGATCTTCGAAAAGGGCGGGAAAGTGTACGGAAAGGTGGTCAAGCTCTTCAGAACTCCGGAGGAAGATCCAGACCCGGTATGTGATGAATGTGACGAGGCCGACGATCGCTACAAGAAGAAGGTCATAGGCATGGAGATCATGCGCGATATGACCCGTGGCGAGGGCGGCGCATGGTCGGGTGGTGAGATCCTCGACCCCAAGAATGGGAAGGTCTATAACTGCCGGATATGGCTCGAAGGAGACGATTTAAAGGTGCGTGGTTACTGGGGCCGTTCTACCGGACTCAAACCTGGCTGAAGTCCCAGTAGCGCATAAAATGACAATTCGGCGGAAGAATATGATGTTTGGCCCGGATATATTGCAGTTTGTCTTTAACTAAAGGTTACCAAAGGTGGCGTTCAGGGTATTTAAAACCGGCTTACAAGTTGACGAAAAGGAGCTTTTTGAGAGGATCTGCAAAGGCGACGAGAAAGCCCTGGAGTTCATTTACAAGAAGTATTACCGGATGATGACCAAGCTGGTCATCACCAATAGCGGTACAGAAGATGAGGCGAGGGACGTTTACCAGGATGCCCTGGTAGTGTTCTGGCAGAAGGCCCGGTCTGGAAACCTGGTGTTGACATCCAAGATCAGCACTTACGTTTACAGTATCTGTCAGAACCTGTGGAGAAAGGAACTGGACCGAAAGAAGAGGCTGTCGAACGAAGAGAAAGATTCATCAGAATCACTCGACATGGACAGCCCCGAGCGCGAAAAGATTATCGCCAAATGCATGGAACAACTCGGCGATACTTGTCGTAAAGTGCTGATGTACTATTACTTCGACGAAATGTCGATGCAGGAAATAGCAGACAAATTAGGTTTCGCAAATACCGACACGGCGAAGACGAAGAAGTACAAGTGCAAGCAGAAATTGGATGAATTGATTAAAGCTCAGTACACTGAGCAGGATTTTCTAGACTAAGAGAGAAATGAGCAACTTTGAATTAATTGATGATTACCTGTCTAATCGGCTGAAGGGGGCGGAAAGAGAGACGTTTGAAAAACAGCTGAACAACGACCCTGCTCTCAAATCTGACCTCGATTTTCAGAAACAAATAGTTGAAGGCATTAGGACTGCAAGAGCTGCTGAACTGAAAAACATGCTCAGCAAAGTCCCCGTAGGTGGTACAACAATCTCGATGGATTTTTCGGTAGTGAGAATGGCAGCTGGCTTGATCGCAGCTGGTGTGGTTGGCGCAGCTATCTACTTCTACTCTACGCGCGGCGAGCTCCCTCCTTTCGATAAGGCCGCCGGAGATCTGAACAAGAAAACGGAAGAAATCGAGAAGCAGGAACCGAAGCAGCAAGAAGAAGCACCCGCAGTTAAAGAAGACGAAAAGAAAGAAGAGCCCCGGAAAGAGGAGTCTTCAAAACCCGCTGTAGAAAAAAAGAAAGAGGAGATCAAGCCCGCCGAAAAGCCCAAGCTTGATGTTGCTAACCCTACAGACGAACTCGAGAACAACGATGACGCAAAGAAGAACGAGCCCACAGCTTCAGTTCGTCGCAGCGACATCACTCCTTCTAACATCCAGGTCGATCTCGACTCCTCGAACAAGAAATACAGTTTTCACTACCAGTTTGTAGATAGCAAGCTGATGCTCTACGGTTCATTCGACAAGAGCTTATATGAAGTCCTCGAAATAAATGGCGATAACCACGCCGTTTTTTTGTTTTATAAGGACGCCTATTACCTGTTAGACGAGAACCAGACGAAAGTCACAAAGCTGGAGCCCATTACAGATGCGGCACTGTTAGGCAAGCTGAAAGAATATCGCAAGCGTTAACCATTAAGTAACGTCATATAGAAAACCGGTGAGAAACACACCGGTTTTTTTATTTATAAACCGAATCATCGGCTTTTCCGTTACAATCATTTTGAACCTACACCGCTATGCTCCGAAACAACCTGAAGATGATGCTTCGCAACATGCGCAAGCATTCGATGCACTCTATAATCAACGTCGTGGGCCTCTCTGTGGGCCTTTGCTGTTTTATAGTAATCTCCCTGTACGTCAGCCACGAATTCAGCTTCGACAAGATGTTCACCCGGTCGGCATCGACATACAGGATCACGATGTCGTCGGTGGTGGGTGGCACCAGTAACCACATACCCACAGTTTATCCAGCGATCGCCCCGGTTCTCGCCGACAGGTTCCCATCGATCGGCACTTACACCCGGATCTACAACTTCAAATACTCACGTCTCGAACCCACATTCCGTTACGGCGACAAAGTACACTACGAGCAGAAGGTCATCTTCGGTGACTCGACATTCTTCAAAGTCTTCGATTTCAAATTTGCGTCGGGAGATCCGGCTAAAGCACTGCAACATCCAAAGTCAGTTGTGATCACTGAGTCGATCGCCAAAAAGTACTTCGGAGGTGAAGATGCCATGGGCAAAATCCTAAGCTTCAACGGCCGGGTAGATCTTCAAGTGTCGGGTGTATTGAAAGACATTCCGTCAACTACGCACGTTCAGTTCGATTTCCTGGTGCCACTCTCCTATTTCACGACCTCCGGCAACCCGAAGATGCTCGAGAGCTGGGACATGGATTGGTTCTGGACGTATCTCACTATCAACGATCCGTCGCAAGTTGCAGTTGTCGAAGCTGGCATCAACGACCTCGCTTCCGAAAAGATCAAAGAGCGTAAACAAGAGAGTGACGTTCGTTTCTTCCTTCAGCCCCTCGAGAAAGTGCATCTCTATTCGAAGTTCGACTACAACACCGACCTCGTTCAAAACGGCGACGTCGGGAACCTGTACATCTTTATATCGGTTGGCGTGCTTGTCCTGCTGATATCCGCCATCAATTTCATCAACATATCGATGGCGATCGCATCCGGAAGGTTTAAAGAGATCGGCATCAGTAAAGTATTGGGTGCAATGAAGTCGCAACTGCGTTGGCAATTTCTTCTCGAGGCAATTGTTATCTGTCTTGGGTCGCTCGCGATCGCATTTGGACTGGTGAAGCTTTCGCTCCCGTTGTTCAGCTCTTTGCTGGATGCACCACTCTACGTAGATATTGATCGCGATGTGTGGCTGCTCGCCGGCATCGTGTTGTTCACTATACTCACCGGGCTTGTGTCGGGAATTTTCCCGGCGATGTTTATTTCATCGCTTGAGCCCCAACGCGTTCTTAAAGGCATCTGGAAGCAAGGCCAGGGAGGTGCAAAGTTCCGCAAGGCGCTGGTGGGCATGCAGATCGCAATTGCTATTTTCCTGGTGATCGGCACGGTCGTGATCTTCGAGCAGTTGCGCTACATCCAGGACAGGCCGCTCGGCTACGAAAAAGACCACGTCGTTCTGTTGACTGTCCGCGATACGAAGGTTGTGAAGTCGTATCATGCGTTCAAGAACTCGTTGCTCAACGAGACTTCGATCCGGAATGTGTCGTCGGTCTCCGAACCGATAGGCCGCGAAGTACAGTTTATGACGTTCGATGTGGAGGGCCACGATAAACCACAGTTCGTGAAGATACTCAACGTGACTCACGACTTCGTGAACACGATGGGACTCGAGATCGTGAAGGGTCGCGATTATTCACGTGAAGTATCGACCGATTCGGTTGCGGGATTTATCATCAACGAAGCGGCCGCAAAGACATTCGGCTGGAGCGAGCCCGTAGGCAAAGCTATCGATCACTCATTTAGAAAAGTTAAGGAAGGACGTGTGATCGGTGTTGTGAAAGACTTCAACTTCGAACCATTGCAACGACAGATCGATCCAATTGTGATCTGGTTCGGAGGGCCGTACTGGTATGTTGCCGTGAATGTTCAACCCGGCAAGACCCCTGAAGCCCTTGCCGCGATGGAACGCGAGTGGAGAAAGATCGAACCCGATAAACCCTTTGCATTCCAGTTCCTCGACCAGGCAATTCAGCATGTGTACGACAAAGAACAACGTCTCGCGAATGTATTTCTCGTGTTCTCAATTCTATCAATTGCTACGGCAGTGATCGGCTTATATGGACTGATCTCCTTCATTGCAGGCCAGCGCAGCAGCGAGATTGGCATTCGCAAAGTACTCGGCGCATCCGTAAGAAGCATTCTTTACCTTATGACAAAGGAATATTTTGGGCTGATGGCAATTGCATTCGTGATCTCTGCGCCTCTGACGTGGCTGATCATCAGTCAATGGCTCGAGAGCTTTGCGTTCAGGATAGACTGGAATATGCTCTACTTTGTTTGTGGGCTGGCTGTTACTTCCGCGATCGTTCTCTCCACTGTTGCCTTCAAAAGCCTGGGAGCTGCGCGTGTAAACCCGGTAGATGTTATCAGATCCGAATAGTATTCGTATTTTCAGGATATAAGCCTTTACCCCTTGAACAACAAAAACGTCGTAACGCTCGGCTATGTGACTGGCATAGCCACCATTGTCTCACAACTGAGTGCGCTGCTACCCAACCCGTTCAGTGACCCATTTTCGTTTACGAAGCTGCGGAACTTGTTCTCTATTATCTGGTTCGACGTATTTCATTTCGATATTTTCCGTGTAGACATAGAAAGCAGCGGACAAAACCTGAACATACTGATATTGATCGGCGGGATTGTGATGCTGGCCGGCACGGTGATGTTCGCAAATTCCAACGGCAGGGAGGCGGCATTATTTCGCGGGATGATTGCTATAGTCTTTTTGAACAGCATCACGGGATTCGTTGATGGTGTCTTTTACAGTCAAACCATGACGTACCGCATCGCTTTGGGTCTTATATCGATAGGCTTCGGATATGCCTCATACCTTGCTCTACGCTCGACATCGGGTACGATGAGATCAACACAAGTGATTGCTCCGAAAGAAAAAAGAGCGCTCAACTGGTTTATCGATATTACACTGCAAATATTGGTTCTCAGTGCGTCTACCCCGATGATTGTCTTTTTCGACCTGGTGGAACAAAACACGAACGTGCAGATCGCTCTTGCGTCTTTCTTTCTTATCTCCCGGATCATCTACTATCCGTTATTCGAGATAGTCTTCAAGGCAACGCCAGCCAAGTTTTTCACACAAACAAAAGTATTAAGAGATACGGATGCCGAACCCGATTTCATCAACATAATCGGACGCACGCTATCCAGGTTCATCCCGTTCGAGCCATTGTCGTTCTTCGGCACCACTGGATGGCACGATAGCCTGTCGCACACAAAGGTTGTAAATGAAGTGAGTATTGTCGAGGACAGCGGCTACCGTAAAGGCTTCGATACAGTGATAGATCAATAAAGTAAACGACTTTTCCACTATCTTTGAGCCGATGACAGAGTTCAAAGTCAGGAAGAAAAAGTTAGGAAGTTATCCCTTCGTGAGCACCGTCTTCAGCATCATGCTGGCGTTGCTGGTAACGGGAGTTTTCGGCACCCTGCTCATCTACTCGAAGGAACTCGAGCGAGTGGTTCGCGAGAACGTTCGCATACAGGTGTACCTCAACAGCAATGTGAACGAAGCCCAGCGACTCCAGATCGCCAAGAACCTGTCGGCACAATATTTCGTCCCTAAAGACAATAAGGAAACCAATATCCGCTTCGAGTCGAAAGAACAGGCGGCTGAAAGATTCATAAAAAGTACGGGTGAAGACTTCCGGCAGTTCCTTGGCGAGAATCCGCTTCGCGACTCATTTGTGATCCTGGTCGATCCGGAATATCAGAACAAGGAGAGCCTGGCGAAGATCAAGACAACGGTGGAACAGATCAGTGGTGTGTTCCAGGTCGATTATCCCGAGAGTACGATCTCCTCGGTAAACGAGAATATGGCCACGATCGGGCTGGTGCTCATGGGCGTGGCTGCCCTCTTGCTGATTGCCGTAGTGGTCCTGATAAATAACACCCTTCGGCTGGCACTTTTCTCGCAACGGTTCCTGATCCGGAGCATGCAGCTGGTAGGCGCCAAAAGCTGGTTCATACAGCGCCCTTTCCTCCTCAGGGCCGCAATTCATGGCCTGGCGGCGGGAATCCTGGCCTGCGCCGTGGTCGCCGGGATGGTCTATTTCGCCAATCAACGCATAGAGGCCCTGCAACTCATTCAAAATAAGTCCCGGATGGTCACCCTTCTTGGTGGTCTGATTCTTATGGGTATTTTTGTGGCCGTTCTCAGCACCTATAGGGCTGTAAACAAGTATTTGAAACTTTCCCTGGACGAGCTGTACTAGACATGAGTAAACTCCCTTTCGGTAAAAAGAACTATCAGATGATGGTAGTAGGCCTGGTAATTATAACTGTTGGATTCATCGTGATGATGCTGGATACCGAACCACATGGTTTTGGCTTCCTGGGGATAACACTCAGCCCCATCATTGTTCTCACCGGCTTCGTCGTTGAGGTTTTTGCTATCCTTCACACTCCCAAAGAAGAAGATAAGTAGTCATGTCGTACATCGATGCCATTATTCTGGCAATCGTGGAGGGACTTACGGAGTTTCTGCCCGTATCGTCTACTGGTCACATGATCATAACTACTGCGTTGCTGGGAATTACCCCGAATGATTTCACGAAGACGTTTACGGTCGCAATACAGCTGGGTGCAATTGTATCGGTTGTTATACTTTACTGGAAAAGGTTCTTCAAGACTTTTGATTTCTATATCAAGTTGCTGATTGCATTCGTGCCTGCTGCCGTCGTTGGATTCCTGTTGGGTGATTTGATCGACGCTGTGCTGGAGCGCGTGGATGTTGTCGCGTGGGCGCTGATTGCTGGTGGTATCTTCTTCCTTTTCGTCGACAAGATGTTTCAGCACAACGAGACCGAGGTCACAAACAAGAAAGCTTTTGTGATCGGTTTAGCACAATGCGTGGCATTGATACCCGGTGTGTCCCGTTCGGCAGCAACGATCATTGGTGGCCTTAGTCAAAAGTTAAATAAAACAACGGCAGCAGAATTCTCATTCTTCCTGGCTGTTCCAACCATGGCGGCTGCTACAGGCTACAAGCTTCTCAAATTCTTCCTCGACGGTGGTCAATTCACGGGCGAACAAATTGGAATTCTTGCGGTCGGCAACATCGTCGCGTTTATAGTTGCCGTGATCGCTATCCGTTCCTTCATCTCGTTCCTCACGAAGCATGGCTTCAAGTGGTTTGGCTGGTATCGCATTGTAGTTGGCGTTGTGATCCTTCTCGTATACTACTTCAATGGTGGACTCGCAGTCATCTGATCGCGTTATCCTCGTAAATAAACCACTGGAATGGACTTCGTTCGATGTGGTAAGAAAGCTACGTTACAAGCTTAAGATCAAAAAGATTGGCCACGCCGGGACACTCGACCCGCTAGCTACCGGCCTTCTTATTCTCTGCACAGGAAAGCTGACAAAGAAGATCGACGAGTACCAGGCACAGGAGAAAGAATATACAGGGAGGTTTATCATCGGGCAGTCAACGCCCACACACGATTTAGAGAGTGAAGTCAACGAAACATTTGACATCAGCGGTGTCACCGAAGAAAAGATACGCGCCACAGCGCAAAAATTTGTTGGGAACATTGAGCAAGTGCCTCCCATGCATTCTGCCATCAAAGTAAACGGAAAGCGGGCATACGAGCTTGCACGTAAAGGCGACACGGCCGAACTCAAAAAAAGACCTATAACCATCTCCGAATTTGAAATTACCGGGATAGCTCTGCCCTCGGTCAGTTTCAGGGTAGTTTGTACGAAAGGCACATACATCCGAAGTCTTGCCCGCGATTTTGGGCTGGCACTAGGCGGCGGTGCATATCTCGCAGAGCTGTGCCGCACAAGGATTGGTTCGTTTCTCTTGAAAGATGCCCTCGAGATTGAGGATATTGCAGGCGCATGAAGATCTACTACAGCACCGACGACTTCAATCCAATCCACAACGCTGTTGTTACCAGCGGGACATTCGACGGCGTGCACGTGGGTCATCAGAAAATTCTGAACAGGTTGAAAGAGATAGCCGCGCGCATTGGTGGTGAAACCATAGTGATCACTTTCTGGCCTCATCCAAGATTTATCCTTAAGCCCGGCGTTAGTCAACATTTGCTTCTCAACACCTTCGAAGAAAAAGCGGAGCTGTTGAAAGAGCAGGGCATACAACATCTTTTAAGAATTCCTTTCACAAAAGAATTTTCGCAGATCACATCTACAGAGTTCATCGAGAACATCCTCGTAAAACGGATCGGAACAAAGAAACTTGTTATCGGTTACGACCACAGGTTTGGGAAGAACCGCGAAGGCAGCTTCGAACAACTTAGTCAGAATGCGTCGGGCTATGGCTTCGAAGTGGAAGAGATCCCGCGACAGGATGTCGATCATGTGGGCGTGAGTTCGTCACGTATCCGGAAAGCCCTGGAAGAAGGCGACATCGAAACAGCCACACACTTTTTGGGACGCCCCTACTCGCTCAACGGCCGGGTTGTGAAGGGCGACAAACTCGGGCGGGTTTTGGGCTATCCGACAGCCAACATCGACGTCGATTCGAACGATAAATTAATTCCCGCTCATGGCATTTATGCGGTAACCGTTGACCACGGTTCAGAACACCTCAGGGGAATGTTGTACATCGGTAACCGGCCTACTGTTGATGGAACACGCATGGCCATCGAGGTAAACATATTCGACTTCGATAAAGATATCTACGGAGAAAATCTGAAGGTGAACCTGATTGCCACCATCAGGAAAGATGCTAAGTTTGATGATCTGGAGACCCTGAAGAGACAAATGCAGGCTGATAAAGATCGCGCACTTGCAATTCTTTCGGAGAAGAATGTATGAGCACCGCGCACGTAAAATTATGGGAGCCGTCGCCGGACCGGATTCGCGATGCGAACCTGACCCGCTACATGCAGTGGCTCTCATTCCAGGATATCCATCACACAGATTACTCTTCTCTCTGGCGTTGGTCGGTGAACTCCCCGGATGAATTCTGGCCTACCATGCTTTCGTATTTCAACATCCAATACGACGGTGTCTACAACGCACCAATCGAAGGCACGATGCCGCACGTGAAGTGGTTCGAAGGAATAAAATTGAATTTCGCCGAGCATGTTTTCCGCAAGCGCAACGATCAATATCCCGCCATTGTGTGGGGCTCGGAAACAACCGACCCGCGGGAGATCTCATGGAAGGAACTCAAAGACTGTGTAGCTGCATTCGCTAACTTTCTAAAACAGGAAGGTGTGAAACCCGGCGACAGGGTCGCTGCATATATCCCATGCATCCCTGAAGCAACCATTGCCTTTCTTGCCACGAACGCGATCGGAGCAGTATGGTCGAGTTGCTCACCTGATTTCGGAACACAGTCCGTTGTCGATCGTTTTCAACAAATAGAACCGAAAGTTTTTATTGCAGTAGATAGCTATACGTACGGCGGAAAATCTTACGACAAATTACCGGTCGTAACGGAGATCGTTCACCAGATAACATCGATCAGGTCTGTTGTCATCGTATCCAAAAATCAACATTCCGATAACAAATATGTAAACTGGCAGGAAGCCACCAGGCGTACAAATGTCGAATTGAAGTTCGAACGTGTACCGTTCTCCCATCCCATCTGGGTCTTGTATTCGTCGGGCACAACAGGCTTGCCCAAGGCAATCACTCATTCGCACGGAGGGATACTTCTCGAACATTACAAGTATCTCACGTTCCACAACGATCTTCACGAGAATGAACGATTGTTCTGGTATACCACTACAGGCTGGATGATGTGGAACTACGTACAGGGAACATTGCTCTGTGGCGCTACTGCAGTTCTGTACGATGGACATCCCGGTTATCCCGACCTTAACCGCCTCTGGGAGTTTTGTGAAAGGGCTCGTGTGAATCACTTCGGTACCAGCGCCGGATTCATTCTAGCGTGTCGTAAAGGCAACGTGAAACCTGGTGAATTAAAAGAACTAAGATCCATCAGCTCAACGGGAAGTACGTTGCCCGAAGAAGGGTTCGAATATATTTATCAGAATATCAAGAAAGATATTTGGCTGGCCTCCATGAGCGGCGGCACCGATGTGTGCAGTGCATTCGTAGGTGGCAATCCGTTGCGGCCCGTTTATTCCGGCGAGATACAATGTCGTGCGTTGGGCTGTAGTCTGGAAGCCTGGAATGAAGAAGGTAAACCCGTTGTTGGAGAAGTTGGCGAAATGGTGATCACTAAACCGATGCCATCGATGCCAGTATATCTATGGAACGATAAGGACTTCTCGAAATACGAAGACAGTTATTTCAGCACATACCCGGGCGTGTGGCGTCATGGCGACTGGATCGAAGTGACCAACCACGACGGCATCGTGATCTACGGCCGCAGCGACGCAACACTAAACCGTGGCGGCGTAAGGATCGGTACAAGCGAAGTATACCGCGCTGTCGACAAAGTTGCCGAGGTGCAGGACAGCATGGTCATCTGTGTCGAGCGGCCCGGCGGCAAATTCTATATGCCGTTGTTTGTCGTGCTCAAAGAAGGCAACTCGCTTACGGAAGAATTAAAGAAAAAAATCAATAACGTTCTTCGGAACGATTACAGTCCGCGGCATGTTCCGGACGATATCTTCGAGGTGTCGGACATCCCATACACGATCAGCGGTAAAAAGACAGAGACACCTGTGAAGAAAATACTGATGGGAAAGGATCCCGCCAAAGTGATCAACACCGGGGCATTGCGAAATCCCTCGTCGATGGATTTCTTTGTAGACTTTTACAGAACAAATATCAAAAAATGAAAACCTCTACTATCCAGTTCAATATACAGCTCGACGGCAAGAACGTTCCGGAAAAGATCGAGTGGGATGCGAACGACAAGCCCGAAGGTGGCCTCACCGAAACCAAGGCGATCAGCATCTCGGTATGGGATCATTCGGAGAAGAACACACTGCGCATCGACCTGTGGACGAAGGACATGCCCGTGGACGACATGAAGAGATTTTATATTGAATCGATTGGTGGAATGGCACAAAGTGTACTCCGTGCTACCGGCGACGAATTTATGGCCCAGGAAATGGAATTGCTGTGCGATAAGCTGGTCGAATATCTGCGGAAGAATTCCTGAATTCGGCATTTTTCAATCGTTTGAATCTCCCATTTTTTGTAATTTGTAGGGTGTCCATAACCTACAATTACACCTTATGAGGAGTTTATACGAGCGAATTTTTTTCATCTTACTGTTCTGTTTCTTTGCCGCATCGGCCTCTGCCCAAACAACTATTTCGGGTACCATAGTCGACGAGAATAATGAAGGTCTCGCGGGCGTTAATATTATCGTGAAGGGACGTGTTATCGGGACCGTCACCGATCTCAGTGGAAATTTCAGACTTACCGTCACAGACAATCCCCCACTCACACTGGTGGTGTCGTTTGTTGGATATGCTTCGCAAGAGGTACAGGTCACAAACGCCAATACCACAGGCCTCAATCTGAAAATGGAAGAGGCCACGTTGCTCGGCCAGGAGATCGTGATCTCTGCATCCCGTGTCGAAGAAAAAATAATGGAATCACCGGTGTCGATCGAGAAAATGGACATACTCGCGGTGCAGGCTACGTCAGCAGACAACTACTATAAAGGCCTCGCTAACCTGAAGGGTGTCGATGTGACCACAAGCAGTATAAACTTCCAGATCATCAATACACGCGGCTTCGGTTCTACCGGCAACACCAGGTTTGTTCAGTTGACTGATGGTATGGACACGCAGGCTCCTGCGCTGAACTTCCCGATCGGTAACCTGAATGGTCCTTCGGAGCTCGACGTGGAGAGCGTTGAATTGATCCCCGGTGCGTCGTCGGCTCTTTACGGTCCGAATGCATTCAACGGTATTCTCCTTGTGAACAGCAAGAACCCGTTCGATTACCAGGGCCTTAGTGCTTTTGCGAAGACGGGTGTTAACCATATCGGAAGCAATGCCGATGCAAACCCCACTCCCACCTACGAAGGTGCCATCCGTTATGCAAAATCATTCAACAACAAATTTGCATTCAAAGTGAACGGCTCTTACATGCAGGCACTCGACTGGCACGGCACGGATGCAACAGACCGCGAGATTGCAAGAACACCGGCAGACGCGAATGGAAACCCGTTGTTCACACTGAATGACGTGAACTTCCAGGGTGTTCATAATCCCGGCGCCGACAGGCTTCACTACATGGGCGATGAGGCTTCCATCAACCTTGCTATTTTTCCTTTGAGCTCAAGCTGGAGAACATTTGCCAGCACTAACTCACAGTACTACGACAACATCTTCCGCCCGGGACTTTCAGCACTCGACTACGCAAACGCTGGTGACCTCCCCAGTACAGTTGTCTCCGTTACGCCGTACAAAGAGCAAGACCTCATCAGTTATAACGCAAAAAATATTAAGGGCAACGCGGGTCTTTATTACAGGATCAACGACAAGCTCGAACTCAGTTATTTATTCAATGGAGGTTGGGGTACCAGTATCTATACCGGCGCACAACGCTATTCTTTGAAGAACTTCAACATCATGCAGCATCGCCTCCAGCTTCGTGGCGACAACTTCTACCTCAGGGCGTATGCAACACTTGAGAATTCAGGTGACTCATATATCACTGAGTTCCTGGCGAAGCGCGTGAACGACCTTGCTGTAAGCTCTGCGAACCCGTTGTTCGGTGATGTGTCGGGATATCTTGCTACATACGGAGCAGAGTATCTTCGCTTCCTGTACAACTCTGGCCTCGACCCGGGTGAACTGGGCACATTGCCTGCAGGCGAGCGCACAACGATCCAAAACGCAGCGCATCAATACGCACGAAATACGGTTGACCAGAAGTTCCACCTCGATCCCAATTCGACACAATTCCAGACCCTGAAGAACAAGGCAATGGTCGGTACGATACCGCAAGGTCCCAAGTTCAGCGACAAGACAATGCTGGCCCACCTCGAAGGACAGTATGACTTCAAGAACCAGGTTAAGTTCATGGAACTCCAGGTTGGCGGTAGTTATCGTCAATACTTGCTGCGCTCGAACGGAACGATCTTTGACGACAAGGATGCCCCGATCTCAATTACAGAATATGGTGCTTACGCACAAGCCGGCAAATGGCTCGGCGACAGGAAAGTGAAGCTCACGGCTTCTGGTCGTTATGACAAGAACCTCAACTTCAAAGGCAGGTTCAATCCACGTTTGTCGGCATTGGTTAAGCTTGGTGAGAACACCAACTTCCGTGTTTCATACCAGACTGGTTTCCGCATCCCGAGCACGCAAGGGCAACACATCGACCTTAGTATTCTTACTGCGAGGTTGCTTGGGGGTCTGCCCCGCTACTACGAAAAATACAACCTCAACAGGACATCGACCACAGGACAGAATCTTTCTTACGAAGGATTTTCGGTCGAGAAATATGCCCGCGCAGTATTCGACGGCGGATCGACACAGGCTGCGATCTTCAATCCTGCTAACGTAGCATTGCTGAAGCCGTTCGAGTGGACGCCCGTAAAACCCGAACGGGTTCAAAACATCGAGTTCGGCTTCAAGAGCTTGCTCAACAATGCCCTGCTGATCGATGCCGCATATTACTACAACATCTATCACGACTTTATCACACAGGTTCGCGTGCGGATTGCCGATCAGCTTCCCAACGGGGCGCCAAACTATGCAACTATATTGAACGGTACAGCACTTGATAAACGCGCCGACGGCACAATAGCCGGCAACACGGCACAGATCTACACGAACTTTACCGAACGCGTTACATCGCAAGGAGCTGTATTAGGTCTCACTTACAGCCTGCTTCGCGGCTATACTATCGGTGGTAACTATAACTGGAACGTGCTTCAGACTGCACCGTCCCCAGACCAGTTCCTGACCGAGTTCAATACGCCGGAACATAAAGCCAACATCATGTTTGGAAACCGGAAGGTGACCGACAACTTTGGTTTCAATGTTACATGGCGCTGGCAATCCGAGTTCCTGTGGCAGTCGTCGTTCACAATTCCCGCCAACGGTATGGTGCCATCGTACAACACACTCGATGCGCAGGTTAGCTACAGGATAAGCAGCATTAAGTCGGTATTGAAGCTCGGTGGATCGAACTTGTTGAATAAAAAGTATATCCAGAGCCTCGGAGGGCCCAATATTGGAGCGATGTATTACGTTTCATTAACATTCGACGAACTATTCAGATAACCTGGGTCGGTTTCGGAAAGGCATATCCCGGCGTTGCAAAAAAAGTATATTACGTGGCTGATTTGACCGCACCCCGATGAGAATTCTTAGAAGCGTGAAAGTTTACACGGGAATACTGTTCCTGTGCCTGGTTGCCTTTTCCTGCAAGGACGATGAAGCTCCGAAACCGGAGCGGGTCCTTGTGTCGGCCGAATATGTTTTGACCCGTTCCGCCAGCGAGCAACGACTGTTCCTCTCGCGGGCCGACCTGGACTTCGATCTGAGTGTGCTCAAGTACGACGTCGATATGTACCGGATCACCTACAAGACGAAGTATAAGGACCAGGATATCACCGCTTCGGCACTAGTGTCTCTTCCATTAAAGGCTCCATCGGCTCCCATCGTCAGCTTTCAGCACGGAACAATTGCGGCGTACATCGATGCACCCACCGCCCTGGAGCTGTTCGACCCTGAAACCATTTTGTATTCCGCCCTTGCGGCGCCCGGTATTATCTCCGTGGCTCCGGACCTGCTTGGCTTCGGCGCTTCGAAGAGTGTACTTCACCCCTACTACGTTGAAGAACCAACGGCCCTGGCGGTGAGAGATGCAGTTCGGGCAGCGAGAGATCTCGCATCCGACAAGAACATCGGTTTTAGTGGTGAGCTGTTCCTGGCCGGATATTCGGAGGGCGGCTATGCCACGATGGCTACGCATAAATCATTAGAAGCCGAGCCTCTCGAAGGGATGGAACTGATTGCTTCGTTCCCTGCGTCGGGCGGTTACGATATCAAGGCAATGCAGGAATACTTTTGGAAACTCGACGAATACCACCAGCCCTTTTACATGGCTTTCGTGGCACAGGCTTACAAAACAACCTTTGCATGGTCGCAGCCGCTAAGCGATATGTTCAATGAACCTTACGCTACGAAGATCCCTGCACTCGTAAACGGATCGAAGACCAGCTCACAGATCAATGCAGAGCTAACTGACAACATCCCCGCCCTGGTCAAAGCCGACCTCCTCGAAAACATCGACAAGGACACGAAGTATAAATACATAGTTGATGCATTTAACGCCAACAGTCTTACCGACTGGAAACCAACGATACCAATGTTTATGTACCACGGGGACGCAGACGTTACTGTGCCGTTCAACAACTCAACAATCACATACACGAAACTTATCGCTAACGGGGCTTCGACATTAACAGTCACGTTAACACCCCTTCCCGGTGCGGATCACAGCGGCGGGGTCTTCCCTTACATCGAAAAGATGATCCCCAAAGTGCTTAGCCTGATGAACCAGGAATAAAAAAAGGCTGTCGGTTGACAGCCTTTTTCTTTTCGGTGAGATTCTCTGCTTATTTGAGGATACCACCAACCACTTGAAGGATACCGTTTGAGATACCTGCTGCAGTCGAGATGTCGGCCTTCACGATCGGAGCAACTGCTGTTGACGAAGTAGCAAGCACCACACCTGTAGGGCATTTGCAAGTCGCTGTTGGAACTCCAGTTGTAACACCGAGCACTTTGCCAAGCGACGCTACCGTACCTGTAGCAAAAGTACTATTGTCACCGGTAGCCGCCGCTACAGTGTACTGTTTGCCAAGAACGTGGTTGTTCAACGTTGCACGCGCTGTACCTGCCAGGCCGCTGGTAAATGCAGTAGTGATAGCTGTTTTCACTTCCGCATCGGTTGGACTGGCCTTGCCGGTCATTGCAACGAACACCGCGTTAGGTATTGCAAGCAAAGTCAACTTCTGGCCTTTCGCTACAACGGCAGTGAATGTCTTGGTAGGATCTGTAACACCAGCATCGGCTACGCCAATCATGTATGCCATGTATGTGAAATCTTTACCCAGCAACACTGTTGCTCCAAGCGAGCCAAGTATAGCAGCAAGTTGTCCACCGGTTGACGGAGGAATGAGCACCGTTGCAGTTGTGTGTACCACACCGTTGTTTGTAAGCTGATCGAATGCAGTTACCTGGATGTTGGTTGTTGTAGAACCTGTCAGAAGCGTACCGTCTGTATTTACTTTGATCACCTGTGCTGTTGCGGGCGATGAAGGATCGGTATACATTGTTGAAATGCTGGTACCTGCGGTGAGGTCGCTCTGCATTTTCTTGCCTGCCACGATGTGATAGATCAATACACCCTTGATGATTTCAGGGTTGATCTGGTCGGGATCTTTCAAACCAGGAAGAGCTGTAAGGCTAACGAAAGCTTTGTTGCTTGGCGCAAAAAATGTGTACTCTGTAGTTCCTGAAAGATAGGCTGCGAGGTCGGGGAATTTATCAAGATACATTGCGATCGAGTCGAAAGCATTGTCTGGCGAACCCGTGGTGGCCTGCTTGAATTGATCGGATTTGATAAACTCCAGCGTGGTACCGTTGAATACCGGCGGACCATCGTCGTCATTACATCCACTTAGGACGAAGACGCTCGCCACTATGGCAACAACCGCGGTGTAGCGGAGAATTGCATACAATCTCTTAGTCATGTCAATTGTTTTTTGGTTTACAATCCAATATTAGCCAAAAAACCCCAGAAAATTGTATGCAAGCCGAGTAAAAAGCGGGTTTTCAGGCCAATTAAATCGAATGCAGGTTAATCGACGATTTTCCGGGATAAACCACTAAAACAGCGCTTTTGCAATACGGTAGATGGGGTCTGACTTGCCCATAGAGTAAAAATGCAGGGTCGGCACCCCTTTTTTCATCAGCTCGCGCGACTGTTCAATAGCCCACTGTATACCCACCTCTTTCACCGCGGCGTTGTCTACGCACTTCTCCGCCTCCTCGGAAAGAGCCTCCGGGATATCGATATGGAACGTCTTGGGAAGCACCGTAAGCTGCGCCTTGCCTGTTAAAGGCTTTATCCCGGGAATGATCGGGACATTAATACCATTCTCGCGACAGAGATCGACGAAGTCGAAGTACTTCTTGTTGTCGAAGAACATCTGGGTAACAACATACTGCGCGCCCATGTCGACCTTGAGTTTAAGATACTTGAGATCTGACTTGAGATTGGGCGCATTGAAGTGTTTCTCGGGATAACCTGCGACACCAATGCAGAAGTTTGTAGGGTCGGCGATCTGAAGCTCGTCGTCGAGGTATTTCCCTTTGTTCATTTTAACTACCTGGTCGAGAAGCTCCGACGCATACCGGTGGCCATCGGGCTCGGCAACGAATTTCGATTCGCTTTTGATCGCGTCGCCCTGGAGAAGGAGCACGTTATCGACACCAAGAAAATGAAGATCGATCAATGCGTTTTCAGTTTCTTCACGGGAGAAGCCGCCACAGATGATGTGTGGCACGGTATCGATCTTGTAATGGTTTTGGATGGCAGCGCAAATACCAACGGTGCCGGGCCGTTTGCGGGTAGAGATCTTGTCGAGCAAGCCGCCAGGCATCTTGCGATAGACATACTCTTCACGGTGATACGTTACATCGATGAATGGAGGTTTGAACTCCATTAATGGATCGATGTTATCGAAGAGGTTTCGAAGGGTCTCACCTTTTAAAGGTGGTAAGATCTCGATGGTGAAGAGAGTTTTGCCGTTGGCGGACTTTAAATGGTCAATGACTTTCATAGATATTTAGGCGTAGGCCAACACAGGCGCCAGCCATCTCTCAATTTCTTTTAAATCCATCCCCTTCCTCTTCGCGTACTCCGTCACCTGGTCTTTATCTATCTTTCCTAACCCATAATACTTCGACTCCGGGCTCGAGAAATAATACCCGCTCACCGACGATGCCGGGTACATCGCATACGATTCTGTAAGTTTTATCCCCGCCTTCGCTTCAGCATCCAACAACTCGAAAATCGTTTTCTTCTCCGTATGATCGGGGCATGCGGGATAGCCCGGTGCGGGACGGATACCCTGGTATTCTTCTTTGATCAACTGCTCTTCGGTCAACTTCTCATTCTTCACGTAACCCCAGTATTCCTTCCTCACCTTCTCGTGCATCATTTCTGCGAATGCCTCTGCGAGACGATCAGCCAATGCTTTCACCATGATCTCCGAGTAGTCATCCTGATCTTTCTTGTACTTATCGACCAGCGCCTCGAGGCCGATACCGCCCGTTACCGCAAACATGCCGATGTAATCCTTCCTGCCGGTCTCGGTCGGTGCGATAAAATCACTCAGGCTGAAGTTTGGAAGGTTCTGTGCCTTCTTATTCTGCTGCCGCAGGAAGTGCAATGTGGTAAGCTCCTTCGAGCGATTGTCATCGGTGAACAAGGTCACGTCGTCGGTCGCAGTGGCTGATGCCGGGTAGAAGCCGATAACACCATTTGCTTTCAGGCTTTTCTCTTTTACAATCTTGTCGAGCATCTTCTGTGCATCGGCAAAAAGTTTCCTGGCTTCCTCTCCTACTTTTGCGTCTTCGAAGATGCCGGGATATCTTCCATACAACATCCATGTCTGGAAGAAGGGCGTCCAGTCTATATACTTACGGATCTCTTCAAGAGGATATTCAATAAACACTTTTGTTCCGAGGAACGAAGGCTTCGTAAGATCGGCCGTGCTCCAGTCGATCGACACACGATTCTTGCGCGCATCTGCCAGGGTGATGTAGTGCTTCTCCTGCTGACGACTTTCGTGGTCTTTGCGGAGATCGCTGTACTCTTTCTTGATGTTCTGTTTGAAGCGACCTCTCGTTTCCAGGCTGATGAGTTCGCTCGCAACGGGAACCGACCTCGACGCGTCCAGTACGTGAACCACAGGACCATCATATACCGGGTCGATCTTTACGGCAGTGTGAATGCGCGACGTTGTTGCTCCACCGATCAATAATGGGAGCTCCATCTTTTCGTGCTGCATTTCCTTTGCCACGTGCACCATCTCATCGAGCGAAGGTGTAATGAGGCCACTCAGCCCGACTATATCAACCTTCTCGCGCTTCGCAGCTTCAATGATCTTTTCAGGCGGCACCATCACACCGAGGTCGATGATCTCGTAGTTGTTACATGCCAGCACCACTCCCACGATGTTCTTACCGATGTCGTGAACGTCACCCTTTACCGTTGCCATCAACACGCGCGCGGCCGACTTGCTTTCGCCGCCATTCTTTTTCTTTTCTTCTTCGAGGTATGGCATCAGGTACGCGACCGATTTCTTCATCACGCGAGCGCTCTTCACCACCTGTGGGAGAAACATCTTTCCGGCTCCGAACAGGTCGCCAACCACGTTCATGCCTGCCATCAGGGGCCCCTCGATCACGGTGAGTGGCTTTTCATATTTCAGCCGTGCCTCCTCTGTATCCTGGTCAATAAAATCGATGATACCTTTTACGAGGGCGTGCTTCAGTCTTTCTTCAACAGATTCTTTTCTCCACTCATCGTCGGCCTCCTTTTTCTTGCCTGCGCCTTTTACTGTTTCGGCAAACTCAAGGAGTCGTTCAGTGGCGTCCTCGCGACGGTTCAACAACACGTCTTCTACTCTTTCGAGAAGGTCTTTAGGGATCTCGTCGTACACTTCGAGCATAGTGGGGTTCACAATGCCCATATCCATTCCTTCCTTTATCGCATGATACAGGAATACCGAGTGCATCGCTTCGCGAACTTTCTGATTTCCGCGGAAGCTGAACGATACGTTACTCACGCCGCCACTTACGTGCGCACCTGGAAGATTCTGACGTATCCACTTCGTTGCCCTGAAGAAATCGACTGCATAATTCCTGTGCTCTTCGATGCCCGTTGCAACCGGGAAAATATTCGGATCGAAG
>DASRSO010000048.1:0-29947 GCA_035656375.1 Cyclobacteriaceae bacterium
GCGAAAGATCGTGGAAGGGGTGGATTGGGAGTGTGAAGTAAGGACACGTTTTAGCGACCGGAATTTGAATTGCGGCATCGGTCCTTCATCAGCCTTCACGTGGTTCTTTGAAAACGAGCCCGAAGGCATCATCCTCGAAGACGACTGTCTTCCTTCTCAAAGTTTCTTCTGGTATTGCCAGGAGTTGCTGGAGCGTTATCGCGACGACACTCGCGTGATGCACATCGGCGGCAACAACTTTTTGAATGGCTGGCTGAAAGATGAAGACTATTCATATTATTTCTCACGCTCGGGCCACATCTGGGGCTGGGCAACATGGCGCCGGGCATGGCAGAAGTTTGATTTCAACATTTCGTTGTACAACAAGCTCCGTGAACGCCGCCAGTTCGATGGATTTTTCCTGAACTACATGGAACGTCGTTACAGGCTTCAAAAGTTTGACGACACCGTTAATCGTCAGGGCAAGCAGGATTGGTGGGACTATCAATGGGATTTTGCACGATATGTAAATTCAGGATTAGCGATCGTTCCTGAAAGGAACCTCGTCACCAACGTGGGATTCGGCGCGGGAGCAACGCACACCTTCAACCAGGATTCCGATGCTTCGGCACTGGAAGCCCACGAAATTGAATTGCCGCTTTCGCACCCGCCGTTTATGATCCGCGATGTGGAGTCGGAACAACGATATTTCCAGGGCTTCATGAAAGACAAAGTGATGTCGAAGCTCCGTAAGTGGGGTGTTCCTGTTTCGTTGTTTACCTGACGCGTATGAAGCGGGAGACTCCAGCGATTCTTTTAATTGCTTTCAACAGGCCGGAAACAACTCAACGGGTGTTTGAAGCGATACGGAAAGCGCGTCCCGCAAGACTTTATGTTGCGGCAGACGGACATCGTCCTGATAGACCCGATGAGAAAAGACGCTGCGAAGAAGTACGAAAGATCATTACGGATGTCGACTGGCCCTGTGAGTTAAAGACATTTTTCAGGAACGAGAACAACGGATGTGGTGCGCAGGTAACTGCTTCTATCGGTTGGTTCTTCGAACACGAAACAGAGGGGATTATCCTGGAGGACGACTGTCTTCCGTCGCCCTCGTTTTTTCAGTATTGCGGCGACCTTTTGGAGCGTTACCGCGACGATACCCGCGTAATGATGATCGGCGGGAATAACCTTGAAAATAAAGAAGAAAGGGAGCGCGAGTATTCTTACACGTTCTCGAAACTGACTTATATCTGGGGATGGGCTACCTGGAGAAGAGCATGGAAGCTCCATGACTTTTATATGCCTTTGTTCCGCGAGATAGACGCTAAGCGCTATCTCCTGCCTGTGTATGATTCCATTTACGAGCGTGACTTGTTTCAATACGTGTTTGGAAAAATGTACACAGGCGATGACCAAAATACCAGCCGGCGCAACATTTGGGATTACCAATGGCAGTTTGCGTGCAGAATCAATTCGGGCTTGGTTATTGTACCGTCGGTAAACCTGGTGAGTAACATCGGTTTTGGAGAGTTTGCGACGAGTGTAAGTTCCGATGGTCCCGGCAACAATCTGAAGTGTGAAGAATTGGATTTTCCCCTGATACACCCGGAATTTGTTATGGTCGACCAGGCGCGCGAGAGACGAACGTTTGAGTTATGTCACACCTCGCGAAAGTCAAGGTTGAAAAGCAGGATCAAAAGCTATGTCCCCAAAGCCCTGTTAAAAACCATGAAAACATTCTTGTGACGCATTATGGATAAAAGGAGTATCATCAACGGGCTGTTCATTCTCAGCTTTCCCGTTTATGGTATCGGGACATACATCTCTGCCAGTATCAGTCCTTCGGCGGGATACCTGGCCTCACTTTCCATGCACTTACTGATACTTGTGTTCTATGCGATCGATATGATCTATCGTCGCGAGATCACCTTCCGTTTAAACAAGGTCTACCTGGCAATGCTGGTCTACATCCTGACCGTTATTGCCTCGCTGTTTATCGGGCAGATGAAGGGCCTCCCCGAATCTAATACCACCATGATCTCGATAAGGGCGCTGCTGCTGTTGCTGCCGTTCCATTCATTCATCGCATTTACGTTGTACAATGAAGGTCATGAGGACGAGATGCCGATGTTGATGATCAAAGGCCTGAGCGCGTTGTTGTTCGTAAACCTTGTTGGGTACTTCGTGCTGGGACTTGCAAATGCCCAGCATTCTATCGAAGGTCGTTTGAACATGCCGTTCCTCGATGGATTCTATAGTGGGGCCAGTGTTCTGGCTATTCTGAACCTGTTGATCGCATATCGTGTAAGGTCGAACAACGGCCGTGCGCTGGAGTCGATGATCCTGTCGTTCTACTTCGTGTTCAACCTGGGACTTTTGTACATGATCAACTCGCGCCTGGCGATGATGATCTTCCTGGTGATCTTCATGATGTTTGTTGTGCGGATACTTGCCATGCGTGGCACCTACCTCATCTCACTTTTCTTTATCCCGATATTGCTCAGTTCGGCCTTGTTGCTTTATGAGATCGTTCAGCTGCCGGGTATGTCGGTTGTGATGCAACGGGTGGATATCGAAGACGTAACAACATTCAACGGTCGTGCTTTCTTATGGAAAGATGGATTGGACTGGTTGATCGGAAGCCGTGAAGGATTGTGGTTGGGCAATGGTTACAAGGGTCACTACTTCCTGGACCTGATCACAGATGTTGCGGAGCTGTGGAACACCGACGAAGTATTCCATTTGCACATGCACAGTACGTCGCTGGAAGTGCTGATCTGCCAGGGTTTGATATCGTATGCAATTTTCTGCGGGATACTTTTCGCGGTCTACACATTTTACAGGAACAAGTACAAGGAGAAGAGTTTGGAGGGGTCGTTCCTCGGGCCGGTGTTATACCTGTTGTTCATACTGCAGGTCGACACCTTTGTTTATATGGATGGGATGGGGTTTGTGTTGTTGGCGGTGTTAGTGTCAAGGGTTTCAATTACAGATAAAGTGCTTCACACAACAGCAATTAAAATTCCAGAACCAGCTTTCATTAAATCAGTGTACGAAACAGAGAGTTTATCAACTGTATAGAAGGGTTTTAATTATGCTGTGTATTGTAATTCCGGTTTTTAACAGACTACAGTTTACAAGAGATTGCCTCGATTCGCTCGAAAAGCAGACGATCAAGGCCGATAAGATAATCATTGTCGACGATGGATCGACGGACGGAACCGAAGAGGTTCTTGCAGAGTGGTATCCCGATGTTGTTGTTCTGAAAGGCGACGGCACTTTGTTCTGGACCGCTTCGATCAACATGGGCATCCGTCATGCATTATTGCTTGGCGCCGACCAGGTGATGACGCTCAACAACGATACAGTTGCATCGCCGACATTCATCGCTAACATGTTGAAAGCATCGAGGGCAGTTCCTCAGTCGCTGGTTGGTGCCCTGGATGTCGATTCGTCGACGAAAAGACCATACTACGGTGGAGAGATCCTCAACTGGAAATGGAGTACATCGAAGTATTTATTGGATTTCCTGAAGAAGGAGGAGCAGCGGGGACTTCATGAAGTGTCGTTATTCCCCGCGCGTGGCTTGCTCATTCCTAAAATCGTTTTCGATAACATAGGCCTGTTCGATGAAGAGCGATTGCCGCACTACATGGCCGACTACGACTTTACACTTACCGCGGCGCGCCATGGCTTCAAGATCTACTGCAACTACGATGCGGTGTTGTATACCTATCCCGAAGAAGGAGGGGATCACAAGATCCGTAAGAAGAAATCGTGGTCGAACTACTGGAAGCATTTATTCAATATAAAAGGTGGTGGCAACCTGGTGAACTACACCCGGTACACCATTAAGAACTGTCCGCCCGGAAGCATACTGGCGGCATTATTTACAGGATACACAAGAAGGCTATTTGGTTTTTGGTTACGATGAAATAATAATTATCACACAATCACATGATCAAGAATAGGAAGAGGGGTTGGCTGGTGAGTTTCGCACTAACGATTATCGTGTGCTTCAGATCATTTGCGCAGATCCTAAATTTCCCTCCCAACGCTGTCGCCGACAGTGTTACCACACAAGAAGATACACAAGTCAAACTAAACGTTGTTGCCAACGATACGGACCCTAATGGTAATCTCGACCCGAGAACGGTAGACCTGGACGTACAGGTTGTGGGGATACAGACAACAAAGTCGACTCCAAATGGAGAATACTCTGTTGACACAACCGGTATGGTGACGTTTACCCCGGCTGCAGGTTACCACGGGACCGCAACAATCCAGTACAACGTGCGCGACTCGTTGGATGCGGTGTCGAATAATGCCAACATAAAGATCATTGTGCAGTCGGTGAATGCGCTGCCTGTGGCGGCCGATGATACGGGAAGCGGGGAGCCAGACAAAGATATCCTGGTGAGTATTCTTGCAAACGACACCGACAGCGACGGCACACTTGATACATCGAAGGTCGATCTTGACCCGGCGGCTCCGGGAATTCAAAAAGATAAAAAGACCCCGGAGGGTGACTGGAAGGTCGACAAAGGGACATTAAAATTTAAGTCCAAAAAGGAGTACCAGGGAACGGCTACGATCACCTACACTGTAAGCGATAATGAGGGTGGCGTATCTAATGCGGCCACTGTATCGATTACAATTGCTATCGTAAATGCCGCACCGGTTGCGGTAAACGACTCGGGCAGCACCACGGTGAACACCCCGGTAACGGTAAACGTGGTTGTGAACGACACCGATTCCGATGGAACGATCGATGCAGCAAAAGTGGACCTCAACACCGGAACTGCCGGTGTGCAGAACACGGCAAACACTGCACAAGGCAGCTGGTCGGTGGATCCACAGGGTGTAGTGACCTTCACGCCAATCGCGAATTTTTCGGGTTCGGCAACGTTGAGTTACGTGGTGAGCGATAACCGCGGCACAGTGTCTAATGCTGCGACCATAACCATCAACGTGCAAACGGTAAACGTGGCGCCGGTGGCGAACAACGACAATGCGACGACCACGAAGAACAAGGTGGTGACCATCCGTGTAACCGACAACGATACGGATAGCGATGGAACGATCGATGTGACAAAGGTTGATATCAACACGGCGCTGGGAGGCATTCAAACTACCAATCAGACTACGCAGGGATCTTTCTCTGTGAACAACCTCGGCATCGTGAGCTATACGCCGGCAAACAACTTTACAGGCATCGCAGCGCTCACTTATACTGTCAACGACAACTCCGGTGCAACATCGAACGTGGCGACCATTAACATTACGGTGCAGAATGTAAACTCCCCGCCTGTGGCTGTAAACGATAACGGGGCTACGAGCCAGAATACTCAAACGACGGTGAATGTTGTGGCTAACGACACCGATAGCGATGGAGTGATCGATGCAGCCAAGGTCGACCTTAATACCACGACCGCAGGCATTCAGAATACGAACGCCACCGCGCAAGGGAGTTACTCTGTTAGCAACCTGGGGGTTGTGACCTATACGCCTGCAAACAATTTCACCGGTACTGCAACATTGAGCTATACGGTAAGCGACAACACCGGGGCAACATCGAACGCGGCTACGATCACGATCGCAGTTCAGCCGCTGAATGCTCCTGTGGCCAATGAAGACGTTGCAACTACGAAAGAAAATACTGCTGTTGAGATCAACGTAGTTACCAACGACCGCGACTCGGATGGAACGATCGATATTGCATCGGTCGATCTCAACACGACACAGACCGGGATCCAAAACTTCAATCAAACGCCTGATGGAAATTATACAGCCACCAACACAGGCATTGTGACGTATACCCCGGCAAAAGATTTTACAGGCAAAGCAATATTGGCTTATACCGTGAAGGATAATTCGGGTGTGACTTCCAACGCTGCGAATATTACGATAACAGTAGAAAAAGTTAATACCGCGCCCGTAGCTGTAAATGACAACGGAGCAACCAGCCAGAACACTGCTGTTAAGTTAAACATAGTTGCCAACGACACCGATGATGGAGTGGTGGTCGCTTCGAAGGTCGACCTGAACACGAAGACCGACGGAATTCAGAAAACAGCCACGACTCCGCAAGGGGCGTTCTCTGTGGATACGCTTGGTGTGCTCACGTATACACCTGCGAAAGACTTTACCGGCTCTGCAACGTTAGCTTACAATGTCCGCGATGATGACGATGCCGTATCGAATGAAGCTACAGTCACCATCGCAGTTCAGCCACTGAATGCACCAGTAGCGAATGAAGACCGTGGAACTACGAAAGTCAATGAGCCCGTAGATATCAATGTGGTTGCAAACGACCGCGACAATGATGGCGAGATCGATGCGGCAACAGTAGATCTGAACACGACGACAGATGGAGTTCAAAAAACAGCAACAACTGCGCAGGGAAGTTATTCGGTCAATAACCAGGGCGTGGTTCGGTTCACACCCGTGAAAGATTTCGTTGGGCAGTCGACCATTAAGTATACCGTTAAAGACAATAAGGGAGTGCTGTCGAACCAGGCAAACATCATTGTGGTGATCGAGGCAATTCCAGATATGGCGCCGGAGATCGTTGCATTCGAAGATGTTACCGATACACTGCGTTATACGCCCGGCGCGCCGATCGTGATCACCGAATTGTTTGAAGCAACTGATAGTGACGATGAGGACCTCCTTATCGTGGAGATCGGATTTGTTACTGAAACCTATGCGGTCGGCAGCGATATATTGTTGTTCAAGGATACAGACAGGATCAAAGGAACATTCAATCAGCAGGCAGGTTTGCTTACGCTGAGTGGTCTTGCACCTATTGCCGATTACATCGCCGCCGTTCGTTCTGTTGAATACAACTTCACAGGTGTAACTGAATCTAAAGACAATCTGAATCTGAAGAGGATCTATGTACGTGCGGGTGATGGAAATAGTTTCAGTGAAAAGAAGGAACGGGTAGTGAAGATCGGTTTAAGCCTCACAGATCTCGACATTCCGACGGCATTTACGCCTAACAACGATGGAGCTAACGACACATGGGAAATCCTTGCGCCCGGCGATATAAATGGTTCACAATTTGCCAACGCGGAACTCAGGGTCTACGACAAAAGAGGCACGATGGTATACGGTACTACTGGCCTCGAAAATACCTGGGACGGAACATACCAGGGAAAACATCTGCCTGTAGACACCTACTACTATACAATTGATCTGAAAACACAGCAAAAGAGATATAAAGGAGCAGTGACGATACTGAGATGAAAAAGGTCGCAATAGTAAGTTTAATGGTGCTGGGTCTCGCGTTTGTGGCCTTCCTCCCGGTAGGCACGGCGCAGGCTCAATATCTCCCCACCACAGGACAGCCCTTTCAATTCGCGCCTGTGTACAATCCTGCGCTCACCGCAATGGATCCATATGGTGATATCCGTTTGGGCTACAGGTCGCAATTAGGAGCCTTTGGGGCAAATTCGCCCTCGTTCTTTAATGCCCTGTATCAATTTCGCCTCACACAACCTGCCGATCCGCACCTCAACGGTTTTCGCACTGGTGCTTCGAACGACAGCCAGGATTCGCCAAGGAGAATGGGCATGGTGCATGGCATGGGTATCAATATCTTCGATGAGCAACTTGGAATGATCTCCCGGAAGGGCGGAGGCGTTAGTTACTCATTTCACTTTCCCGTTTCCGAAAAATTAATGCTGGCAGTTGGTACTTCATTAATGGTTGAAAATTTACGGATCGATGCAGATAAAATTTATCTCGGCGCTGCTGCAGATACCGACCCGATCTACGAGTCGATACTTGCCGGAAAGACAAACAACAACCAGTTGAATGTTAGAGCTGGCGCTGTACTTTATTCGAGAATGTTTTATGTGGGATTGAGTTACCTGCCAGTATGGAAATACGACCTCACTGATGGTGGTTGGTTGACGGCAAGTTCTATCAATAAGGCCACTTTACAAACTGGTGTGTCGTTTGATATTTCGGAAACAGTTGTCCTTAAGCCAAGCATCGTTGGTGTGCTAAGCCAGGACAATCATCTAAATCTTGACTACGGGGTTAAGGTTTTCGTCCGCAACATGGTGTGGGCGGGAGCAATGTGGCGAGACACGCAAACTGGTGTTGCTCAACTTGGATACAACATCAATAAAATGTTTAGCGCTGCATATTCTTACGAGATCTCGACGGGCGAGTGGAAGTTCGGAGCTGGAAGTCACGAGCTTGTTCTCGGAATACGTTTGAATAATTTCAGAAATCAACCCTCGTATATATGGTAAAGATGATGAAGATAATGTTTGTGGTAGTTGGTTGTTGTCTCGCGACGTTTGGAGTAGGCCAGGATGTGGAGTTCGGTGCGGTGAGCAAGCTTCCGGCAACAATCAACACCGCTTGCGAAGAGATCCTCCCCGTTGCTTCCCCCGATGGAAAAACTTTATACTTCGCCCGTGTAGCATGTGACTACAATACTTCCGGAAAAGCAGGTGGCTCGGACATATGGTATACCGAGTATGAGCCCAGGACCAAAGAATGGAGCAGGCCGAAAAATTCAATAAACGTTTTCAACGACAGGGATAACAACGCCATCGTCGGCATGAGCACCGACGGACAAACGCTTTACCAGGTGAACACCGCCCCCGGGAAGAAGATCAAAGGAGTTTATTTTTCGAAGAAAGAGAACAGCAAGTGGACACAGCCACAACTCGAATCGATTCCGTTTTTAGAAACCCAGGAATACTTCGGACTCTACGTGTCACCCGATTTCAAAACAATCATCGCGTCGATGAAGCGTGACGATGGACGCGGCGAAGAAGATCTGTACGTTAGCCACAAAGACGGCCAGGGCAAGTGGTCGGAACCTAAAAGCCTCGGCGAAAAAATAAACTCTATCGGTTTCGAGATATCTCCTTTTCTTTCAAAAGACACCAAACGTCTTTACTTCGCCAGCAACGGCCATCGCGGTCTGGGCGGGTCGGATATCTTTTACGCCGATCGCCTCGACGACAGCTGGACCTCCTGGTCTGCACCTGTAAATCTCGGCAACGTAATAAACACCGAAGGCTTCGACGCCTATTTCTCTATGAACGACAGCGTAGCATGGTTTAGCTCACGCAATGGTATCAGCACAGATATTTATAAAGTGAAGATCGTACAACCTGAAGACAGGCGCAAAGCAGTTGTCTCGAATATTGTCCAGGAAGCAAACTCGATGCTAGCCGACCTCAATGATGATACGTACGATTCACTCAGCTCATTTACTCAATCAGTATTTGTTTCATTCGAAAGGAACACCGCCATTCTATCGGCCGACGCCATCGCCCACCTCGACGAAGCGGTGGGATTGATCCGTAAGAAGCGACAAGGCAAGCTCAGTCTTATCGCCTACACAAATTCGGGCGGTGCCGAGAGCGGTCAGCTTTGGGACAAACGACTCGAAGAGATCAGGAAGTATCTGCGCCAGAAGTCAGGCCTCGACCTGATGATCGATCATGAGATCTGGAGAGTAGACATAAGCGAAAGCGCCGGGAGAGGCAGCGTAGTGGAAGTCAGGTACAATTGACGACATTTTGAAGTGATGTGGAATGCAATTTATAAGAAGCTCTGGTTGGTCATCCTGCTGCCGTTACTGGCGGGCGGGATAGCATGGTTTTTTACCGGCCAGAAAGCTAATCAATACAAGTCGGTCGCAGTTATCGAAGCGAGCATTCCCGAGGAGCCCACGAAGACCGACGCAAAAACTTTGAAAGACATCCAGGAACCCGATGCTTATTACGAAAACCTCGTGGAAACAATGAAGACCGAGGTGATCACTTCGATGGCATCATACCGCTTGCTTCTCCACGACCTTGAACAGGACATTGCATTCAGACCTCCCGCAATTCAATATTCAGCACAGAAGAAAGACCTGTTCAAAACCAGGCTTCAGAAAAAGATATCATCATTCGGGCTGCTGTCAGAGTCCGACCCTACAGAGGAAACGATCTTTAAGGTAATCTCGAACACCGATTATAATCTTGCGCGCTGGATCCGTGACAAGCAGTTGACGATCGAACATAGGCCCGGAAGCAGCGAGATCCTTGTGTCGAGTTTAACGGAAGATCCATTCTTGTCGGCGTTCGCTGCCAATGCTATCAGCCAGGAATATATTCGCTACCAGGCTGCAATCTCGGCCCCGCTGCAAACCAACGACTCGGTTGGATATTACCGCGAGGAAGTAGATCGCCTGAAGAAAGATGTCGACCAGAAAACGACAGAAGTAAACGAGGCTTCCAAAACGAAAACGTCCCCCGTCAACGATGTTGCCTATCGTCGCGTGAAAGCCGATCGCATTGCAGAATTCGAGATGAGGATCGTAGAAGAGGAATGGGAGGTCAATAATCTTCGCGACCAGCTCGGTAAAATAGAGCGCCCCGACCAACCGGTTCAGAAGAAAGAGACGATCGACGTTGCGACAAATGCAAAGATCCAGACCATTCGCAACAAGATCGATCAATTATCGAGACTGTATGCCGAAGGCGGTTCGAAGGACAGGCAACTCGATTCAGTGATCACTCGTCTTCGTAAGCAGTTGAATGATGAAACCGTAAGGCTTCAGACATCTTCACGCAACGTAGCGAGTACCCCAAATGCCGCCACAAGTCGTGATCGTGAAATGCTTAACGCCCGCATCTCCCGGCATGAAGAGAACATTGCATCGCTTCGTAATGATATCCGAAGACTAAAGAACACTGCAATATCTACCGGCGGAGTGAACACCCCCGAACTCGCAAGACTGCAGCGTGAGCTTGAAACGGTAAACAAGCAATATACGCTTGCCCTCGACCATCTCAGGAAGGCTGAAATTAACGCCGGGCCCCAGGTTGCTTTAAGCCGCGAACGCCACCACCTGATATTAAAAGAGAAAGCCCTCCCGAGCGCCGAACCTGAATCGCCCTGGGCAATGGCGATTGTTCTTTCTGCATTCCTTGGCACACTCGCAATCGTATTGATCTACGTGGTGCTTACGCGCCCGGCACCCACACCCACCGACGATATCTTCCTGCGCGTGAACTATGCCAATCAGCGCCGTATGAACAAAAAAAAACATCCCCATGAAGAGGATGTTTCGCTTTCAAACAACCAGGATCGCTATGCGGGGCGGTCCCGTTAAACCAATTAATTTGTCGGGGTGTAGCTCGAATTTGTTGTGAACAGGATCTTGTCGACCTGGACGTTGTCGTGCAACCAGCCAAACTGTACCCTGTTAGACCCGGCTGCGAGTGTGAACGTTTCGTTCACCTTCACCCATGTCCATGTAGATCTGCTACCTGCAAGCCATGTTGTCCACCTTCCTTTGCCATCGTAGATGTGGAATCCACGGCTGTCGGAATTTGCAGCTTTAACTTTTACCCACATTGTATAAGTGCCGGCAGTTGCTGCAGTGAAGTTGAATGTTGCAGATGATGACGGGGGGATATAGTAGTTCGAACCGTTTCCTGCAGGCATACCGAAGTAAGAACCGGCAGAAGCGTCGTTACCCATCGTCATCTTTCCAGCCAGTGCCGCCTGCGAAGCATCGAGGCTTATCTCGGTGCCTGTTGCAGGAGGTGTGGTAGGAGTTGTGGGCGTTGTAGGAGTAGTTGGAGTTGTAGGACTTGTCGGTGTCGAAGAGGGAGGAGTTGATGTTGTTGTTCCTGACTCGTAAGCTCCGATGTCCGGCTTGTTTCCATTGTAAGGCAGACCAACGTTTGTGCCACCATCGATAAGAGGACTACCGCTTGCAGGCACATAGTAAGGAGTAGGTCTTACGCCAGACTTCGTGATCTTGGGATCAACCAACAGGTTGTTGAGGATCGAGCCGACGAGGCTACCGAGGGGCAGGTTCTGCAGCAAGTTTGTTCCAACCGAAAGGCCGTTGATAGTCGCACCGTTTTCGTAGTGAACAACCTGGTTCGTGTAGTAGTTGTAGCTTGTATTAGAGTTGATGATCAGGTTGTTCTTGATATCAACGTTGTTACTTGTACCGCCGTACACACCAACCACGTTCGCGGTTTTGTTACCCATGAACTCGATAGTGTTGTTGTAGAACTTCACATTGTGAAGACCGCTGCGCTGCGAGCGAAGACACTCACCGGGATATGTTCCCTGGATACCGTAGAAGATATTGTGGTGAATGCTCCAGTTGCTCATAGCATTGTCCCAGTTTGCAATACCCTGTTGACCTTTGAGGATGTAGTTGTGATCGATCTCTGCATCGTGGATACTAAGCTCGATCGCATATCCTGAACCAGCTGAGCGTGTTTCCATGTCGAACGTGTTATTGTAAACGCGAACCGACTGTACACCTGTTGCTGCGGGGCCGTTGCTGTTAACCAAAGAAAGAGTGTTGTCGAAGTAGTTGTTGTAGATCTGGCAGCCTACGAGGCTCGATTGCCAGAGCTCGAATGCGATGTTCGGAGCTGAACCACCGTTCCATGTTCCGACGGGGTTTACTGAGAACCTGCTGTCGTGCACAATGAACTGCTTGAACATGTTGTTGCCACCTGGTCCGATAGCTTTCACACCGTAGCCAACGCCTTCATTAATGTCGACGCCGTCGAACTCAACGCGCTCGAGGTTACCAACGTTGATCGCGCCAGACTGCCAGCCTGAGCTTGCCCATGAACAGTTGTAAGTTGAAACGGTTTTGAGTCCGCTGTCTTTAACATCCCACAACCACATGGCTGTGAAGTTTGTGTACTGGATCTTTACATTTTCGATGTTCACGTTGTTGCGGTAGTGAACATAGATACCACCGTGGAGCTTCTTGCCGTCGCCGTCGATCGTGAAGTTTTTCAGAACCTGGCGGCCAGCTGTAGCGCTTCCTGAATTCAGACTGATAAGGAATTTGTCTGTCGCGTATTCAGGGCTGGTAGGGTTGTAGTAGAATGAACTTGCAGCCTTCAGGATTGTATTGTCCCTTCCGGCTCCTTCGATGTTCACACCAGCAGGCACGTCGATACGGCCTGATTCAACGTAAGTACCCGCTGCAAGCTTGATAGTGTGACCTGCGTTAGCGGGGACCTTGGCAACGGCATTTTTCAGAGTGCGCCAGGGGCTGGCGGAGCTTCCGTTGTTGGCGTCGTTACCCGTGGTAGAAACGTAGTATATAGATCCGGTCTGGTATGTAGTGCCTGCAACCAATTCTTCAGGCGTTGTTTGTTGAGGCGCTACCAGGTCAGGATCCTGACACTGGAAAAAGATTAGCGCGACAACAAAATACATAAGGATCAAATTTATTTTTTTCATGTATTACGTTTAATAATTGGACATAGTTTTTCTGTGGCCGGGGTTTTTGAAGCCTCGTCCGGATTGTGTTTTTTGATTGTGAGTCTTGGAAGAAGGGTGGAAGGAGGCCGTGTGCAGCCTCCCTCGATGGACTCAAAATGCTATTCGTTCTTGTGGTTGTTTTTCTACAGTTTCTCGGTGGTAGTCCAAAATCTTTTTAGTTGAATAAGTGTTTCCCAATACTCAGGACATAGTCCTTCCGTTGCGGATCTGTCTGAATTGGGAGAGGGGAAGGACAGCCCGGACGCTTGCAAAACTTTTTACTATTCCAGCTTATGAGGGGTAGCCTATAATTTGGTTTAGCGATGCAAAGATGCACGAAGATTGAAGTGTAGAAAAACTTCTATCGGTGAAGAACCAAATTCCACAGATGAGTTGTAGGATATACAGTTGGTTATAATAAAATTCAATGACGCAGATCATCACTTTTTAAAACACTCATCATTAAAGTGTCATTGATTAACTATAGTTAAATATTTAACTCACAAACATCAATGATGAAGATCATACTTTCTTAAAACGAACATCACAGTTTCGTAGTGTTACCTCCACATATCTTTCCGACTGATAAGACAGCGCTTAAAGAATGGATCTCCCTGATGTTCTTAAATCTTATAGGGATAAGAAGGTAATGATTACTGGTCATACTGGCTTCAAAGGAAGCTGGTTTTCCCTATGGCTAGCGAAAGCTGAGGCGCAGGTGTATGGCTATTCTCTGCCACCACCAGGAAACCCTGCGCTTTTCGACATGTTACAACTGAAGGATATCGTTCAGCACCAGATCGCCGATATCCGTGATTTTAATCAACTGTCGAAAACGATCTTCAGAATTAAACCTGACATCATTTTTCACTTCGCTGCACAGTCTCTCGTTGGCGCAAGCTACGCTTCCCCGCTGGAGACCATCGAAGTGAACACCGTTGGAACAGCCAACGTCATGGAAGCCGTGCGTCATGCCGGCGTACCAGCGGCCGTCATCATCGTGACGTCCGACAAATGCTATCGCAATCGTGAATGGAATTATGGTTACCGCGAGACCGACGAGCTCGGCGGCGACGACCCCTATTCCGCCAGCAAGGGCGCCGCAGAGATCATGGTCCACTCGTGGAGAAAGTCATTTTTCGACCCATCGAGAATACAGGAACATGGTGTGCGGCTCGCATCTGTCCGTGCCGGCAACGTGATCGGCGGCGGCGACTACGCAGTCGACCGGATCATTCCCGATTGTATCCGCTATCTCCAGTCCGGGGAGAGCATCGTGGTGCGAAATCCCAACCATACCCGCCCCTGGCAACATGTGCTTGAGCCGCTAAGCGGTTATCTGGCATTGGGTGCAAAACTGCTGGAATCTTCCAGTTGCGAAGACTATTGCAGTGCTTTCAACTTTGGACCCAGCGTTAACTCTAACCGCAACGTGCGCGACCTGGTAAACGAGGTAATCTCATGCTGGGGTGAAGGAGCATGGCACCACCTCAGGAACGACAGGGCAAATCATGAAACGAGCCTGCTCCATGTCTCCAGCGACAAGGCGTTTCACACGCTCGACTGGCAGCCAAAGTGGGGCTTCAAGGAAACCATCTCCCATACTGTAGAGTGGTATAAGAAAGCGGCCTCAATCGATGATTACCGCCAATTGAGAGAACTCACTTTAAGACAAATTCAAAAATACGAAGACGGACTTGGCGTCCTGACGATACAAAAAGTACTGAACTGATATGAACTGTAGATTTTGCAATACTCCACTCACCACGACATTTGTCGACCTGGGGATGTCGCCTTTGTGCGAAGATTTTGTGAAGCCCGGTAAGTTGAATGAAATGGAGCGGTTTTACCCGCTGCACGCTTATGTGTGTTCCGAATGCTTCCTGGTTCAGTTGGAAGAGTTTGTGAGCCCCGAGGTGATCTACCGCGACTATCCGTATTTTTCTTCGTATTCCGACAGTTGGTTGAGTCATTCGAAGCGATACACAGATCTTATTGTGAACCGTTTCGAGATAGGAAAGGAAAGCCTGGTAGCGGAATTAGCCAGCAACGACGGTTATCTTCTTCAGTTTTTTAACGAGAAGCAGATACCAGTGCTCGGCATAGAGCCCGCCGGCACCGTTGCTGCCCGCGCCAGGGAAAAAGGAATAAGGACCGAGGAACATTTCTTCGGTAATGCCATCGTCGGCAAGCTCATCGAACAATATGGTCAGCCCGATCTCCTGATTGGGAACAACGTGTTGGCCCACGTACCGAATATCAACGACTTCGTGTCGGCGATGAAGGTATTCCTGAAGAGCGATGGCGTGATAACGATGGAGTTTCCACATCTGCTGAAGTTGATTGAAGGAAACCAGTTTGACACGATCTATCACGAACACTTTTCATACCTGTCGTTTACGACCGTGAACCGCATCTTCGAACATCATGGCCTGGAGCTGTTTGATGTGGAAGAATTGCCTACGCATGGCGGATCCCTCAGGATCTATGCGAAGCATCGTGAGGATGTGGCGAAAAAGATATCGGGCGCTGTTTCGGCATTGCTGGAACGTGAGCGTGAGGCCGGTATGACCACAATGGAGTATTACTCCGATTTTAACCAGCGAGTGATCAACACCAAGTGGAATGTCCTGGAATTCCTGATCATGGCCAGGCGCGAGGGTAAGACCATTGCGGGCTATGGTGCGCCGGGTAAGGCGGCGACGTTATTGAATTATTGCGGTATCCGTACAGATTTTATTGAATTTACCGTCGACCGTAACCCTGTGAAGCACGGGTGTTATATGGCCGGTACACATATTCCAATTTTTTCGCCTGAGAAGATCAGGGAAACAAAGCCCGATTATGTTTTCATTCTGCCCTGGAACCTGAAAACAGAGATCATGGAATCTTTATCCTACATTAAGGAATGGGGCGGCCAGTTCGTGATTCCGATTCCGGAAGTCACAGTTTACGAGCCTTTATCTGAACTCGTGTAAGTGATGTAAGTCTTGCCAGCGCAGGATTTCTATCATTGAACACACACTGCCAACGATAGAACTTGGTGACTAATTAAACCAAGGTAATTCTGTCTATGAAAGTGGTGTTGTTTTGTGGAGGTCAGGGAATGCGTCTCAGGGAGTTTTCGGAGAGGATACCCAAACCGATGGTTCCGATTGGTTATCGTCCAATCCTCTGGTATATCATGAAGTATTACGCTCATTACGGGCACAAAGATTTTGTGTTGTGCCTGGGATACCAGGGCGATGTTATCAAGAATTATTTCGTTAACTACAACGAGTATACATCTAACGATTTTGTTTACGCGAAGGGTGGCAACTATGTCAATCTGATCAACAAGGATATTGAAGATTGGACGATCACGTTTGCCGACACAGGTATAAATGCAACACTCGGTGAGAGGTTGCTTGCTGTTGAAAAGTACCTGGATGGCGAAGAGTGTTTCCTGGCGAACTATTCCGACGCGCTTACCGATCTCCCTCTCGACAAGATGGTAGACGATTTTCATGCAAGAGGAAAGTCTGGCATGTTCATGGTAACCCAACCCACGAGAAGTTTCCACGTGGTGAAGCTCAACGAAGGCAATAAAGACGTTAAAGAAATTACGACACTCGCGAACTCCGGTTTGTGGGTGAACGCCGGTTATTTCATTTTCAACAGGTCGATTTTCGACTACCTGCAGCCCGGCGAAGATCTTGTAGACGATGCATTGCCGAAACTGCTCCGACGTGACCAGCTTTCGGCATATACTTTCAATGGCACATGGATCCCGATGGATACATTCAAAGAGAAACAAATGCTCGATGATATGCACTCGAAGGGCGACACGCCATGGGAAGTTTGGAAAAAGAAAACAAACAGGCTGAAGGTTCCCGCGTAGATGTTGCCATTCATATTTAGTGATCGTTCCGAAGGGCTTCGGCTATTATTGATTGGTGCCCATTGCGACGACATCGAGATTGGCTGCGGCGGTACTATCATGCGATTGAAGAAAGAGTATAAGATTAAGGCGGTGAAGTGGGTGGTGTTTACTTCGAATTCGATTCGTGCCGGCGAGGCCCGCAAGTGTGCTAATGTGTTCCTCGAAGGCATAACATCGGCGGCTGTCGACATATTGGAGCTGCGCGATGGACATCTTCCTTTTGTCGGGACTAAGGTCAAAGAGCATTTCGAAGACCTGAAGGCATTTCAACCCGACGTCATCTTCACACACGCCCGTCACGATCGTCACCAGGATCATAAACTGTTGGCGGAAATGACCTGGAATACTTTCAGGGATCATACAATTATGGAGTATGAGATCCCGAAGTACGAAGGTGATCTTGGGCATCCAAATGTGTTTGTAACCATTCCACAACCAATGGCAGAAGCGAAAGCAAATGCGATAGTGGAAGGTTATCCATCACAATCGAACAAACAGTGGTTCGACAAAGAAACATTCCTCTCCTTGATGAGGATCAGAGGTCTGGAGTGCGCTTCCGCAACAAGATATGCTGAAGGATTTTATGTAAGTAAAGCGGTTATATAGACGAAGCTATGATCTTCCTGGAGACAGAGTTACCTGGCGCATATTTGATAAAACCCGAACGTCACGAGGATGAGAGGGGATACTTTTCCCGGACTTTCTGTAAGAAGGAATTTCAGCAGCATGGCCTCAATCCACAGTTCGTTCAGTGCAGCACCTCATTTAACCGTAACCGCGGAACATTTCGCGGAATGCATTTCCAGGGAAAACCCTACCAGGAAGAGAAGCTTGTAACATGTGTCGAAGGTGCAATACTCGACTACATCGTCGACCTCCGTCCTGAATCACCAACATTTAAAAAATATATCAACGTGGAGCTGTCGGGCGAGAACGGCTTTGCGCTTTATGTACCGAAGTCATTCGCCCATGGATTCCTTACCCTACGCGACCATACACTGGTGTTGTATCACATGACGGAGTATCACCATCACGAAGCTGCTTATGGCTTCAGGTGGAACGATCCGGCTTTTGATATCAGCTTGCCATTCCAGGTGGCCGTTCAGGCTGAAAGGGACCGGAATTATCCCGATTTGTACGTTTTGCCAGTCTGAAATTGCATGGAAGCCGACACATATATAATAGAGAAGCCAGGAAAGGTAGAGAAAGAGGAAAAACGCGGGATAGGCTCCGAAATGTACGATTTGTTGGGTCGGCTCTTCCCGATCTGCAGAAGCATCACCGGAAACGGTGTTCGCCGCACCCTGGACCTAGTCTCAGAGATCATTCCACTCGACCGTTACGAGATCCCAACAGGAACACAGGTATTCGACTGGGATGTGCCCCGCGAATGGAACATTCGTGATGCGTGGATCAAGAACAGCCGCGGCGAAAAGATCGTCGACCTTGCCAACACAAACCTTCACGTTCTCAACTACAGTACACCGATCCATAAACAGGTTTCGCTGGGTGAGCTGAAAGAACATTTGTTCTCGATACCTGCACAGCCTGACCTTATTCCGTATCGCACTTCATACTACCAGGAAAACTGGGGTTTCTGTGTAACCCATAACCAGGTCGAATCTCTTGAAGACGACACCTACGAGGTGTTCATCGACTCGACCCTGGAGAAGGGCTATATGTCGTTCGGAGAGTATTTTATTCCCGGCGAAACATCCGATGAGGTACTGATCTCGACACACGTGTGTCATCCGTCGCTGGCGAACGACAACGCATCAGGAATCGTGGTGTCGGCATTTCTTGCACGCCAGCTTGCAGCAAAGAAGCACAGGTACTCATACCGGTTTTTATTCATACCCGGCACGATCGGCGCGATCACCTGGCTTTCGTTGAACGAACGGAGAACAAAGTACATCAAGCACGGGCTGGTTGCATCATTGCTTGGAAGGCCCGGTCCATTCACTTATAAGAAATCAAGACAAGGGAACGCCGACATCGACCACGTAGTAGAGCAAGTGCTTCGATTGAACCACGTGCCATACGAGATCAGGAATTTTACACCATACGGTTACGACGAGCGTCAGTATTGCTCACCCGGCTTTAACCTTCCGGTGGGATGTCTTACCCGCACCACGTACCAGGAGTATCCCGAGTATCACACGTCGGCCGATAACATGGATCTCGTTTCTGCCGATGTGCTGCAGGAGTCGCTTCTCATGTATCAGAAAGTTGTGCAGATGCTCGAGGTTAACCGCAGGTACCTGAATGTAAACCCCAAGTGCGAGCCCCAGTTGGGCAAGCGCGGGCTGTACAGCTCAGTGGGTGGCGATCACTCGGGACAGGACGTCCAGATCGCGATGTTGTGGGTGTTGAATCTTTCAGATGGAACGCATACAACTTTAGACATCTGCGAGAAATCAGGAATTGAATACAGCATAGTGGAAGTAGCAATAAACAGATTAGTGGAGGCAAAATTGCTCTTAGGTCTTTAATGGGGGTAAATAATCATGAGAATACTTTTAGTCCATAATAAATATAAGCTTGCTGGCGGCGAGGATAATGTTTTCAACGCTGAGAGCGAGTTACTGGAAAGGCACGGTCACGAGGTTGAACAAATATTATTCGATAACTCGGTGATCCGAACGTTTTTGGATAAATGTTTAAGTGGACTAAAAGTATTTTATAATCCTACCTCGGCGAGGGTGATCGAGAGAAAGATCGAATCGTTCAAACCTGACGTCATTCACGTTCATAATTTTATACCGTTGATCTCGCCATCAATCTTTTATGTGGCGAATCGCTACCGCATACCGGTCATTCTTACGTTGCACAACTTCCGTTTGATTTGTCCGAGTGCTACCCTGTATCACAACAATGCAGTTTACGAGAACAGCCTGCAATCGTACTTTCCTTTTGATGCGATCGTGAAAGGAGTTTACAGGAATTCGGTGTTCGAAACTGCGATGTTGGCGCTTACGATCCAGCTGCATCATTTGATCGGCACCTGGAAAACCAAAGTGGATTTCTATATCGCTCTTACCTCTTTTGCAAAAGACAAGTTTGTGTCGGCAAAAGTGCCGTTGCCGGCCGACAAGATATTGATCAAACCGAACTCCGTACAGGATTGCGGAATGGGAACTGCACGCCGCCGCGACCATTTCCTGTTCGTGGGCCGCCTGGTAGAAGAGAAAGGACTTCGTACTCTTCTTGAAGCTACGTGGAAGTCACCGTTCAAGCTGATCATCATCGGCGATGGTCCTATGCAACAGGAAGTTATCGAGCACACCAAAAAGAATCCGAACGTGGTGTACCTCGGGCCTCAGAACAAGGCAACGGTGATTAGTCACATGAAGGCATGTGCCGGATTGATCTTCCCGTCGCTTTGGTATGAAGGGCTCCCGCTTACGCTGATCGAAGCATTTTCGGCCGGCACGCCGGTGATCGCATCGAGGCTGGGAGCAATGAAAGAGCTCATCCAGGATGGCGTGAACGGCCTGTTGTTCGAATCGGGGAATGAGAAGGAACTGGTTCGTTGCATAGAAACGATCCAGAACGAGAAGATCGATGTTGATCTGATGTCGCAAAGAGGCCGTGCAACGTACCTAAGGTACTTTACACCTGAACGCAACTACAATCTGTTGTTGACGATATACAACCGCGCGATTGCAATGAAGCATGCATTGCCGGGCAAATGGAATAACAAGTTGATACATGAAATGAAGGGGGTTACCAGTTGATGGATAGAATTCTATGGAAGCGAAGTTGAATATGGGGGAGGCATTCAGAAGACCGAAGATCAGTATCGGCCTTCCGACATACAATGGGGGCCGCAAGATCATAACAGCAGTTGCGTCGATTTTCGCCCAACGATATAACAATATCGAGATCATCATTTCAGACAACTGCTCTACCGACGACACCGAAGAGGTCTGCACTTCCTTAAGCGAACGTTTTCCTTCGATAAAATATTTCAGGCAACACATAAACCGCGGAGTTACCGCGAACTACAATTTCGTTCTGCAACAAGCCACCGGCGATTATTTCCTGTGGCTGGCCGACGACGATACACTCGAGCCGGGAATACTTCATTTGTATGCCGATTTTCTCCAGGACAATCCCGATTATGCCCTGGTGTCGGGCCAGGTAAAGTACTGGCACGAGAACACGCTGGCGCTCATCGAGAAAGACTTCAGCATGGAACAGTCTTCGCCTTTCCTGCGCGTAATAAACTATTATTTTAAGGTCATGCACGGTGCGATGTTCTATGGACTAATGAACCGCCGCCTCGCCCAAACGATAGGCTTGCGTGGCCGCATTGGCGACGACTGGCATTTCGTAGCGAGCGTTGCATTCACTGGAAAGATCAAGAACCTGGAAGTACCGGGGTACAACAAGAAGTTCGGAGGCCTGTCGATCAACATGAAGGCCTATGCCAGGGCCATCGGTGCATCGTGGTTTACCGCTTACTTTCCACACGTCCGCATCGCATTCGATGCCGTGTCGGAGATCGTTTATCTCTCACCACAATACAGCGGCATGAATATCTTTTCAAGGTATATCCTTGGACTATCGTCCTGCTTGAGCGTGCTCATCAGTCACTACTTCAAAGTTTATCCATTCATAATAGGAGGAAGGATAAAGAGAATGATACGCAAGCCGTATCAACAGTGGCAGCAGTCCGTTATGCCGGTGGAAAAAGTTAAAAGCTAATTAACAGCTTAAAGCTAAATCAGAACTGATTTTTTGGAGCTATCGCGTACTTCATTGTAAGGTACAGGAACTCTGCATTCGTTGAGAGATATCTTTTCCATAATCTCTTCGGTTCCAGGAATAACCTGTAAGTCCACTCGAGGCACAACGCTCTCATCCATTTAGGCAGGCGCTTTTCCAGGCCGGCATATACAGTGAATGCCTGGCCCAATCCCAACAAACATGCATTGAGTTTTTTTACCGAATCTGCCATCCATTTTTCCTGGCGTGGGCAGCCGAGCGATACAAACACCAGGTCGGCCCCGGACTCACGTATACGCGCAATATCTTCAGCCTTTTCCTCTTCGCTAAGCTGACGGAATGGTGGCGAATACATCCCTGCAATGCGAAGCTTTGGAAATTCTTTCTTTGCACGGGCCCGGATCTTATCGAGACAATGCTGCTCACCTCCATAGAAATAGACAGACCTGCCTGCAGCTTCCGCCTTTCGAAGAAGGTCTGGCAGTATGTCCATCCCGCACACGCGGTCCTGCGAGATCTTGTGGAATAACTTCATGAAGACCGAAAGCGGCTTGCCATCCGGGGCAACGATCGTTGCCTGGTTTACGACGCGCCTGAATGCGGGGTCGCGATTCGCTTCAACAACCATATGCACATTTGCGAAGCATACGTATGAAGGAACCCTTTGTTCTGCCAGTGTGATTATGCGATCGAGAAAAGTTGAATACGACCCGAGTGATATGACCGATCCAAATATTGACGTCCTTTCCATTGATATCAGTACGCGTTTTTGTCACCCTTAACCATATTCCAAACTGTGAGGAAGATGATCTTCACGTCGAGCATGAGACTCCAGTTTTCGAGATAGCGCACGTCGTACTGGACACGCTTTTCCATGAGACCAGGCTCACGAGTTTCACCCCTCAGGCCGTTCACCTGTGCGTAGCCCGTAATTCCGGGTGTGATAAAATGACGGATCTTATAGTTGCTGATCTTCTTCGAGTATTCTTCAAGGTGCGACACAAGGTTTGGCCTGGGACCTACAACCGACATGTTTCCGAACAATACGTTGAAGAACTGTGGCAGCTCGTCGAGGTTTGTCTTACGCAGGAACTTACCTACCCGGGTGATCCTCTTGTCGTTCTTGGTTGCCTGGAGCTCCCCGCTGTTGTTAACAGTCATTGTTCTGAACTTATAGCATTCGAACAACTTGTTTCTCTTGCCCGGACGCAATTGCTTAAAGAGTATAGGTCCTTCCGAGTCGAGCCGTATTGCAAGGGCGATGATCGGCATTACGATTGGGAAGATCGTACAGATAACTGTCAGTGAGAAAACGATGTCGAAGACCCTCTTCATATATGCATTCGCGAGAAGGCCAAGAGGCTCCCTGCGGGTGGTCATCACTGGTACCGAGTTCACGAGGAACGTATTGCCCCTTTTGTTGACAATATTGCTGAAATCGGGCGCTATCCTGAAGTGAATGAGCTGGTCGTCTGAGAAGCGGGCCAATTCTTTCAGGAGATGTTGATGAGTTAGCGGGAGGGCGAAATAGATCTCGTGGATACCTTCTTTTACGCAGTATTCCTTAATGTCCTCAAATCCCCCGATAGTGAGGTGTTTGTACCCCGGAACGATCTCGTTGCTGAAGAAGCCTTTGAAGCGATAACCGCTTGAAGGGTCTTTTTCAAAGAACTCCTGGAGGGCTTTTCCTGAGCTGGTAATGCCCACTACAACGACGTCGCGGGTTTCGAAGCCTGAGAATTCCAGGTACTTGCGGACTATCTTATAAAGGACACGCGTACCTGCTATCAATAATATAGAGAGGCCGTACAGCCATATGAGTGTTTTGAGGTGAACCGTAAACACATTCACGGAATAAAACACCACAATCATCAATAAGATGTGGGTCAAAAACGCGTTGAAAAGGTTAACGCTCAGAATTTGCACGATGCTTATCGAATCAAGTCGATAGACTTTGTACAAGAAACCGGTCGCTACCCAGGTCAATGCAAAAACCAGGTAAAACGTGGTAAGTTGTACCTCCGGCAGGCCCAGGTGCATGCCCTGGCTCTGTGCAATACTAAATGCTAAGTGAATGAGCCAACAATCGATGATAAAGATCATCACTTTCGCGAACGACGAATTATTTCTTCCCTCCATATACCAACAACACAAAATTCAAACCTATGGTAGCAAATCTTGGTCCCTACCATGCCGGGAGATGATGACAACAATCATTGGAAAGGCGGACTTTTCTGATTGCCTGACTATCATTTACGGCCTTAGAATTGTCTTTCTTTTAACCTTAGTTGAAATTCTAATACGTAATCGAATGATAACAACAAAAACGGCTTTAATCACAGGTATAACCGGCCAGGATGGAGCATATTTGGCGGAGCTCTTATTGGAGAAGGGCTATTATGTGCATGGCATTAAGCGCCGCAGTAGCTCTATAAATACCACTCGTATCGACCACCTTTACCAGGATCCTCACGAGAAGGACATCCGGTTCAAACTCCATTATGGTGATCTCACAGATTCATCTAACCTTATTCGCATCATCCAGGAAGTTCAGCCCGACGAGATCTATAATCTCGGTGCAATGTCGCACGTGAAGGTGAGCTTCGACATGCCAGAGTATGCAGCTGATGCCGACGGCCTTGGAACTCTTCGTATCCTCGAAGCAGTTCGCCTGCTTGGACTTGCACAGAAAACAAAAATATACCAGGCCTCTACTTCGGAGCTGTATGGTCTCGTTCAGGAGATCCCGCAGTCTGAACGTACGCCATTCTATCCACGATCTCCCTATGCCGTTGCGAAGCTTTACGCTTACTGGATCACGGTAAATTATCGTGAAGCCTATAAGATGTTTGCCTGCAACGGCATATTATTTAACCACGAGTCACCCTTGCGCGGAGAGACATTCGTTACCCGCAAGATCACTCGTGCCGTGTCGCGCATCGCCATGGGTCTGCAGGACAAACTTTATCTTGGTAACCTCAGCGCCCAGCGCGACTGGGGTCATGCAAAGGATTACGTGAAAGCCATGTGGCTTATCCTTCAGCAGGAAAATCCTGAAGACTATGTGATCGCGACAGGCGTTACGACCTCAGTTCGTGAATTCGTAAGAAAAGCGTTTAACCAGGTTGGTGTGATTGTTCGTTTCGAAGGATCTGGCAACGAAGAAATTGCCGTCGTTGAAGACTGCACGAACCCCAACTACCTGTTGGAGCCGGGCAGAACGGTGGTCGCTGTAGACCCTGCATACTTCCGTCCTACAGAAGTAGAACTCCTGATAGGCGACCCTTCAAAATCAAAGAAGAAGCTCGGATGGGAACCCACATATTCTCTCGATGACCTCGTGAAGGATATGATGGAAGCAGACCTGAGGGCAATCAGCCGCGATAAGGTATTGGTACAAAACGGGATGGAGGTCTTTAACAGCGAGTTCTAATGGAAAAGCACGCACGAATTTTTATTGCAGGTCATAAGGGAATGGTTGGCTCGGCGATCTATCGCAAACTTCAGGGGTTGGGTTTCGACGATTTCATTCTTCGTAACTCCAGGCAGCTTGATCTTCGCGACCAGGCACAGGTTGCGAGGTTCTTCGAGATCGAACAACCCGACTATGTGTTTCTCGCTGCTGCGAAAGTTGGTGGTATTCACGCCAACGATACGAACCGCGGCGAGTTCATCCACGACAACCTGATGATCCAGACCAACATCATCCACCAGTCGTTCGTACATGGTGTTTCGAAGCTGGTGTTCCTCGGCTCGTCATGTATATATCCCAAGTTTGCTCCGCAGCCGATCCGTGAAGAGTCGTTGCTCACTGGGTTACTGGAATCTACCAACGAACCATATGCGATCGCGAAGATTGCGGGTATCAAGATGTGCCAGGCATACAGGCAACAGTATGGTTGTAACTTCATCAGCCTGATGCCCACAAACCTCTACGGTCCGAACGATAATTATGACCTCATGAATTCGCATGTGCTTCCCGCGTTGATACGGAAGATGCATGAAGCGAAGATGAATCACGCTCCCGAGGTGAAAGTGTGGGGGAGTGGCACGCCGAAGCGTGAGTTCCTTCACGTGGATGACCTTGCAGATGCATGTGTTTTCCTGATGGAGAAATACGATAGCCCCGAGATCGTGAATGTTGGTACGGGAGTAGATATTTCAATCCGCGACCTGGCGAATGTTATAAAGAAAGAAGTTGGTTTTGAAGGGGAGTTGGTGTTCGATGCGAGCAAGCCGGATGGTACTCCGAGGAAGTTGCTGGATACCTCGGTGATCAACAACCTGGGATGGACTCCGAAGATCGAACTCGAGGAGGGTATCCGCATGGTTTATAAGGATTTCATGCGTGAGACGGGTGTAGCTGAAGAAGAACCTGTAGGTTCTTACCGGTTATAATCGCATCGCGTTGATATATTGTTGTCTATAGGATTTTAGTCTAAGGTTGGTAATAATTAGCGAAGGGAGATTGCGCATGAAAAGTGTGCGGTCTCCCTTTGTTTTTGTCACGGGTTTTTGTGGATCATCGTTTTCTAAACCAAAGACAGACGTTCTGGGTTTGGCCAGCAGCGAGAGGCCGAAGAAAAACGCCGAAACGCCTCTAAACCCCTGACCTTTATAAAACCTTTGATCTATAGTATTGCAGACCTATAAAAAGTCTGCAATACTATCATAGCTTTATCCTCATGACCCCCGCATCTCACCCAGTCACCTTCGCCGTCAGTACCTGGCTGTGGACCTCTCCATTCACCACCAATACCACAAGCCTCTTCACCAAAATAAGATCCATGGGCTTCGACGCCGTCGAGATACCCGTCGAGTACCCCGACCAAATCGACGCTCAAAAAGTCAAATCCGCACTCGACGCATCCGGACTCAAACCCATCGTATGTGCGGCCTTCGGCCCATCACGCGACCTCACCCACGACGACCCCTTGGTTCATAAAAACTGCATCGACTACATCACCCGGTGCTTCGACCTCTGCCACGCGTGGAACGCAAAGTTCGTCGCCGGCCCCATGTACTCCGCCGTGGGCAAAGCACGAATGGTCCCTGCCGGGCAACGACAGGTCGAATGGGACAGGGCCGTTACAAACCTTCGAAAAGTATGCAACATCGCCGGTGAACGCGGACTCGACATCGCCCTCGAACCTCTCAACCGTTTCGAGTCCGACCTCATCAACACCGCGTCGGATGTGATGCGCCTCATCCGCGATATCAATCATCCTTCCGCTAAAGTTTTACTCGACGGATTTCACATGTCCATCGAAGAACGTAACATGGAAGACGCGATCCTCACCGCCGGCGACAAACTCATTCATGTACAAGTGTCAGAAAATTACCGTGGCACTCCCGGCACGGGCCAAACACCATGGCAATCAATAAAGAGCGGCCTTTCGAAGATCAACTACAAAGGAGCTGTTTCAATTGAGAGCTTCACACCAGAGATCAAAGAGCTGGCGGGAGCAGTGTGCATCTGGAGAAATCTCGCCGATAGCCAGGACCAGTTCGCTTCGGAAGGACTTAAGTTTTTGAAAAATCTGTTCGACCGTCACTGATCGGAATAGATCCGTTTGTATTCGAGCGGCGTGTAGTTCGTCACCGATTTGAAATGCCTGTTGAAATTCGAGAGCGTGTTGAACCCGCTTGCGTAACATACTTCGGAGATCGGCGCCTCACTTTCTTGCAATAACTTACAGCTATAACCGATGCGTATCTCGGTCAGGAAGTGAGAGAACGTTTTGTTGGCGTGGCTCTTGAAGTACCTGCTGAACGAAGTCGGCGACATGTTCGCCTGTGCTGCGGCTTCATCGAGGGTTATCTTTTCCCTGAACTTCTTCAGGACGTATTCATGCACACGGTTCATCCGTTCGGTGTCCGATTCTTTTAAGGTATTCGAATACCCATTGCTCGAAAGTAATTTGTATTCTGTGGTTTGCGATAGAAGGTTCAACAGTTGCAACAACGTCACCACACTATCGAAGTCTTTCTGTTCCGCCAGCTCAAACATCATTCTTTTGGCCGACTCCCGGGTTTGTCCGTGGATCTCTATCCCACGCGCGGCCCTTGTTAGTAGTTGTTTGATGCGGTGCATCTCCTGGCGGTGGAGGAATTCACTGCCGAGGAAGTTTTCATGAAAGTAAATGACGACGCCCTCGGCCACCAATCCTTTCGATTCAAAATATTCATGATCGTTGCGCCAGAGGTGGGGTAGGTTCGGGCCGGTCACAACCAGCTCTCCCGGCTTAAACGGGCTTACATGATCGCCGATAAACCGCGTCCCTGTTCCCGTCAGCACAGTAAATATCTGGAACTCGGTATGAAAGTGCCAGTTGGGATCGAAGTGGTTTTCCTTCAGATGTTTTATGACGAAGGCGTGCTCCTGGGGTATTGGAGATTTCTGCAGCGGCGGTTTCACTCTGGAAGTTAATAGTTAAAAGTTAAAAGTGGGCTTACGCTAGCCCAACTTTTAACTCTTACCTTTTACTTACCTCTTACTGGATATAGGTGTAATCTATTTGTGTCTTGGCCGTGCTTCCCCGGTAGATCGTAGTAGCACGTAGCGGGTATCCATCTTGATCGTAAACGTAGTCGTACGCGTCAGGTATCAGTGAAGGAAAAGCACAACCAACATAGTTCACATCTTCAGTCAAACGGTTGCTGATCGAATAATTTCGCAAAAGGTAGTCGGTGTACCCAAGATGTTTGAGTGGATTAACCCCTTTATCGTACGTGAATGTGCCATCGCTGCAGAGTTGTCCGCCGCGCGTCGATTTATCTGTTTTCAGGCTGCCATTCTTGATCACCATCTCATATTCGAAACCATTTCCATTCGAAAGCTTATAGGATGCTTTTACCACGCGATCTGTATATTGATATGAAAGATCTACATCGGTGTTGATGCCCGTGCCGGGTACCTTATGCTGAATGTGTGTCGCATAACCGTTTGCGTCGTAGGTGTAGTTGTCTTCAGAATAAACGCCGCTTTCACCAGCCATGTATGTTTCAATCTTCATTACACGACCACCCTGGTATCTGAATTCCAGCCGGGAGTTGTCGAAGTAGCTTTGTGTTTCCCTGTTCCACGTCGAGGATTTAATTAATGCGATCTTTCCGTCGTTATTATACAAATGCTGCACACGACTAACAGGCTCCATTACGATTGCCCCATTCACAACCCTCGACCATGACGTAACATACTGCGATACTTTCTTTGGCTGAACGTTTGTCTGGAACACACGGGTAAGAGGTACGCTTCCTTCCCGTACGCGACCTTCCCAGAGGTCCACGCCCTTAAAGTTTTGTGTTAACGTTGCTCCCCATTTTCTGAACTCTATCGTGTAGTTCGGATAATCGGTTTTGATCTTTAGATCATTTGCTTCTGCACCTACGTAGACATATTCTTCCTGCCATGCGAGATTCTTGTTTGCATCGAAAGCTTTCACCACAACAGGAGCGTCAACATTTTGGTAAAGAATTCCACCGAGGATCATTTCAAGCTTCACCCGAACCATCATCCAGTCGTCTTCTTCCGGGGTGGGTACCTGGAATCCGAAATCAGAGTACCCGAAGTTAGCCGGTACGTCGTCCGAAGAGATACCAACGACCTTTGGCGACAGGGTTTTGCTTTCGCTTCCGTTGACCGGGAACTCTACGGGCAGCGGACTTTCGATCAGTCCGGCCTTTTCGGCTCCCGACTTTGGAGTTGCGTAAGCTGCCGTTTGTCCGGAGATCACCAGGTATTTCGTGATCCTGTATTCGCCTTTGTCGAGGAGTACGTCTTGCGTGCGGTAGTCCTGGTCAACTGGTATCAGGTTAAGGATCTTGCTGTCGATAATAGTTTTGCCGTCCTTGTCTTCAACACTTACTACCAGTCTTTCGGGGGTAAGTCCGGCGATCTTTCCACCTGAACCCGATACGACGAACGAAACGCTGCCGGTTGTCTCAACCGGGGTGTCTTCGTCCTGGTTGCAACCCACCATCGCAACCGCAGCCAGGAACAGAAACAGGATATTCTTCATAGAACTCATTAGAATT
>DASRSO010000049.1:0-5884 GCA_035656375.1 Cyclobacteriaceae bacterium
CCGACTTCTGCCTTCACTCGCAATGAAACGGGAAGAAGCCACGGCCCTGGTCGAAGCACTTGCTGTCGAACTTAATCTCGCCGTCGCTCCATGAAGAACTTCCTTTCCGTTGGCGACGTACAGAATCTCGATAACCTGATCGAAACAGCCCTTGCCTATAAAGCCGATCCTCTTAAGGATCGCACTTTGGGCAAAGACAAGACCATGGGCATGCTTTTTCTCAATCCAAGCATGCGTACACGACTCAGCACCCAGCTTGCCGCGAAAAATCTCGGTATGGAGTCGATCGTTTTCAACGTGGGCCAGGACGGTTGGGCACTCGAGTTCGAAGAAGAGGCCATCATGAGCGGAACTACCGTTGAACACGTGAAGGACGCCGCGCCGATACTCGGTAAATACTTTGATGTCCTCGGCATTCGCACATTCCCTTCTTTGAAAAACAAAGAAGAAGATTACAGCGAGCTCTACATAAAGCAGTTCATCAAGTACTCGGGCATTCCTGTAGTGAGTCTGGAAAGTGCTACACTTCATCCTCTTCAGAGCCTTACTGATCTCATTACGATGAGAGAGGTCTACAAAGAAAAACGAAAGCCGAAGATCGTCCTTACCTGGGCGCCACATGTGAAGGCACTCCCACAATGCGTTGCCAACAGTTTCGCACAATGGGTAAATTATTGGGGAGGCGCCGAGTTTGTTATCACCCATCCCGAAGATTACGACCTGAGCAAACAGTTTACACAAGGGGCTACCGTTATCAACGACCAGGACGAGGCCCTGGAGGGTGCAGACTTCGTGTATGTGAAGAACTGGAGTACGTTTAACGACTACGGGAAGGTGTACGTTAACGACCCGCGCTGGATGCTCACACAGGATAAGATCAAAAAAACTAACAATGCCCGTGTAATGCATTGCTTGCCTGTCAGACGAAATGTGGAACTTAGTGACGAAATTCTGGATAGCTCAAACAGTGTGGTAACACAACAGGCGGGTAATCGCGTCTGGGCTGCCCAGGCTGTCTTAAGTGAAATCTTAAAAGGATGAACAGGCTTTATATTATAAAGATTGGCGGCAATGTGCTCGACGATGATAACGCGCTTCAGATCTTCTTAAAAGATTTTGCGTCGATCCAGGCTCCGAAGATCCTCATCCACGGCGGGGGAAAGATCGCCACGAAGATCGGTGAGCAATTGGGAATCCAGTCGCACTATGTGAAGGGCCGTCGTATCACCGATGCCGCCACGCTCGATGTAGTTACGATGATCTACGGTGGCCTCGTCAACAAACAGATCGTGGCGAAGCTCCAGTTGCTTGGATGCAATGCCATGGGAGTTACGGGTGCCGATGGAAACATGATCAAAGCAGTGAAGCGCCCGGTGGCCGATATCGATTATGGTTTCGTTGGCGATATTACACCGGCAAGCGTGAACTCTACTCTTTTATATTTCTTGTTGAAGCAAAACGTGATACCGGTTTTTGCTTCTCTCACTCATGCCGACGGTGTGATGTTGAACACAAATGCAGATACGATTGCACAAGTGCTCGCAGTGTCGCTCAGCAAACACTTCGACGTGCGGTTGATCTACTGCTTCGAAAAGAAAGGAGTGTTGAAAGATGTTGCCGACGAAAACTCGGTGATCCGCCAGCTCGACGAAGCATCGTACCAACGGTTGTTGAAAGAGGGTTCTTTCCATGATGGCATCCTGCCAAAACTGGAGAACGCCTTCTCTGCAATAAACTCCGGCGTACGCGAAGTACTCATTGGCGACGCAACTCACCTCACCCGCAACACCGGACAGGAAACAGAGGGAACGCTCATTACAAAATAGTCTTATGCAGGAAGCGATCGAACTGCTCACTCAACTTATCTCGATCCCGTCGTTCAGTCGCGAAGAAGACCGGACTGCTGATGCCATACAGGCCTTTTTCCGGAGACAGCATATTCCCACTCAACGCCACGGCAATAATGTGTGGGCAAAGAATCTAAATTTCACGGAAGGGAAGCCTACGTTGCTCCTGAACTCTCATCACGATACAGTGAAACCGAATCCCGCTTACACGCGAGATCCGTTCAAACCCGTTATCGAAGACGGTAAACTTTACGGACTTGGCAGCAACGACGCCGGCGGTCCGCTGGTTTCTTTGATCGCCACCTTCGTTCGTTTCTTTCCACAGAAGCTCAAGTACAATCTTGTTTTTGCCGCCAGTGCTGAAGAAGAGATCTCCGGTACCAACGGCATCGAAAGCATCTGGGACCAATTGCCGAAGATCGACTGCGCCATCGTGGGTGAGCCAACCCTTACCGACATTGCCGTTGCAGAGAAAGGATTGATGGTGCTCGATTGTGTTTCGAAGGGCAAGGCCGGCCATGCCGCCCGCGAAGAGGGTGTGAATGCTATTTATGAAGCCCTGAAAGATATCGAGTGGTTCAGAACACACCAGTTCCCGAAGGTGTCCGATACGTTAGGCAAAGTAAAGATGTCGGTAACTGTGATCAACGCCGGACAGGCGCACAACCAGGTGCCGCCGGAATGTAAATTTACCGTGGATGTTCGGGTAACTGATGCATATTCCCTCGAAGATATCCTGGAAGAAATAAAGCGGAACGTGAAGTGCACAGTGCAGCCGCGATCGTTGCGTTTGAGGCCGTCGGGTATCCCGAAAGACCACCCGTTGCTGCTGTCGGCACAGAAGCTGGGTAAAAAAATGTACGGTTCGCCAACAACGTCCGACCAGGCACTGATACCGGTTCCCTCTATCAAGGTTGGTCCCGGCGATTCGGCCCGTTCGCATTCTGCCGACGAATTCATTTATATTGACGAGATCGAAGCCGGTATTGCGACGTACACAAGGCTCATCGAAGGATTGAACTAATATGAAGCTCTGGCAAAAAGACAAAGACTCCCTGGAGAACGTCACCAGGTTTACAACCGGCGCCGACCGCGACATGGACCTGTTCCTTGCCCCGTACGATGTTATTGGTTCCCTGGCGCACATTCGCATGCTCGAATCGATCGGCTTGCTGAAAAAAGAAGAGCTTACGATCCTCACTTCCGGATTGAAAGAGATCTATAAACAGATCGCTGCCGGCAACTTCCAGATCGCCGAAGGCGTTGAGGATATCCATTCTCAAATCGAGTTGCTGCTCACAACCCAGCTTGGAGATGTCGGTAAGAAGATCCACAGCGGGCGTTCGCGCAACGACCAGGTGTTGGTAGATGTCAAGCTGTACCTTCGTTACGAGATCAAAGAGATCACGGGCCTCGTTAAAAAACTATTCTCGCTTCTCATTCAAAAAAGTGAGGAACATAAAGACAAGCTGATGCCTGGCTACACGCATCTTCAGCTCGCGATGCCTTCGTCGTTTGGTCTTTGGTTTGGCGCTTACGCAGAAAGTCTTGTCGATGATGTGATCACGCTGCAGGCTGCGTTTCGTGTAGTGAACAAGAACCCGCTGGGGTCGGCTGCAGGCTATGGTTCGTCGTTCCCTTTGGACCGGAAGATGACAACCGACCTGTTGGGCTTCGAAGATCTGAACTACAACGTGGTGTATGCACAGATGGGTCGTGGCAAGACTGAGCGCATTGTTGCTTCCGCAATGGCAAATGTCGCCGCTACATTGGCGAAGCTTTCGATGGATGCATGTTTGTTCCTGAACCAGAATTTCGGTTTCATCAGTTTCCCCGACGAGCTTACAACCGGTTCGAGCATTATGCCTCATAAAAAGAACCCGGATGTTTTCGAGATCATTCGTGCACGCTGCAACCAGCTGGTGGCATTGCCAAACAGTATTGCGATGGGAACTGCCAACCTGCCGTCGGGCTATCACCGCGATCTGCAGTTGTTGAAAGAGATGCTGTTCCCGGCCATACAGCAATTGAAGGAATGCCTGGAGATGACGCACCTGATGCTCTCGAACATCACAGTAAAGGATAACATCCTGGGCGACGATAAGTACAAGTTCTTGTTCAGCGTTGAAGAAGTGAACAAGCTCGTGTTGTCGGGCGTGCCTTTCCGCGACGCATACAAGCGTGTGGGCGTCGACATCGAACAGGGTAAGTATAATCCTTCAACAAATGTGAAGCACACACACATTGGCAGCATTGGCAACCTGGCAAGTGATTCTATTTCAAAAATGATGGAAGATGCGCTCGCATCCTTCCGCTTCGAACTTATATCTAAAAAAGAGCAAGCCCTCACTCAATGAATCCGGAAGGAATATTGATCCTTATCGTTTCAATATCCGTTGCGGGGTATGTATTCGACGTCGTCCTGGAGGTTCTCAATCTTAAAACTCAACGCACCGATATTCCTCCCGACATCGAATCGTTTTACGATAGAGAGAAATATCTCAAGTCGCTGGAGTATCACAAGGTAAAAACGAAGTTCAGTTTTCTCAGTGGTGGTTTTGGTTCGCTGCTTTCGATAGCGATGCTGGTGTTCGGAGGCTTCGGTTATATCGATTCACTGTTGCGCCCTTATTTCGAAAATGAGATCTGGTTGTCGCTCTCTTTCTTCGGGCTGATCATGATCGCATCTGACATTCTATCGTTGCCATTCCAGATCTATTCTGTATTTGTGATCGAAGAGCGGTTTGGATTTAACAAGACTACGGCAAAGACGTTCATAGCCGATAAGATCAAGGGGTATATCATTGGAGGGATTGTGGGTGGAGCGTTGCTGGCGTTGTTGATCGTGCTGGTGAACAAGTTCGGCCCCAGCTTCTGGATCTGGTTTGGGTTGATTGCGTCGGCAATGGTATTGCTGATCAACATGTTCTACACGTCGCTGATACTTCCGTTGTTCAATAAGCTTACCGTGCTTCCGCAGGGAGAGTTGAAGTCGGCGATAGAAGAATTCAGTAAGAAGGTAAAGTTCCCGCTGGATAATATTTTTGTAATGGATGGGTCGAAGCGCAGCAGCAAGGCGAATGCCTTCTTCTCGGGGATTGGAAGAAAGAAGAAGATTGTTCTTTACGATACGTTGATCAACAATCACACGACTGAAGAGCTGGTGGCGGTGCTTGCACACGAGGTGGGGCATTTCAAGAAGAAGCACATCATACTGAGCTTCGTGTTGTCGGTAGTACAGATATTTTTTTTACTGTTTGTGTTGTCGCTGATGATCTTCAACCAGGATCTGTCGGTCGCGTTGGGCGGCACACAGCAGGCGATCCATTTAAACCTTATTGCTTTCGCGATATTATTCTCGCCTGTGTCGGGCGTAACGGGCTTGCTGATGAGTTTGCTGAGCAGGAAGAATGAATATGAGGCGGATGCATACGCGAAGGAAACATACAGTGGCGTGGCCCTGGCTGAAGCGCTGAAGAGGCTATCGGTGGATACGTTGAGTAATTTGTATCCTCATCCTGCGTATGTCTTCTTTTACTACTCCCACCCTACGCTGTTGCAGCGGTTGGAAGCGCTGAGGCGCACTTAATTTTTTTTGTCCAAACTATTGCGTAAGTAAATCCTTACATATACATTTGTAAGCAGATACTTACATATAATCAAGCTCAAAAATGCAGACCCGAAGAGACGTTTTTCAGGCTATTGCTGATCCTACGCGCAGGGACATCATAAACCTGATCGCCTACCAGTCGATGAACCTTAACTCGATTGCCGAGAACTTTGATGTGAGCCGGCCGGCCATCTCGCAACACATCAAGATATTGATCGAGTGCGGGCTTGTGACCATAAAAAAACAGGGACGGGAGCGGATCGCGGAGGCAACATTGTCGCCGCTCAGTACTGTGACCGACTGGATAGAGCCGTTCAGGAGAAGACTTGAGGAACGTTACACGGCACTGGATGATGTGCTTGAAGAAATGAAAGCCAGGAAGAAGAGGATCAAAAAATAAAAATCAAAAGACAACAGTCAAAAAATT
>DASRSO010000050.1:0-6187 GCA_035656375.1 Cyclobacteriaceae bacterium
CCGGTGATCGATGTAAAAGTGGGTGAAAGCACATACACCAGCACGGCTGCGATCACAAGCGACATCACAAATGATATAGCGATCTCGGTGATGAACTGGAAGGCCAGTTGCCGGCGCAACGCACCCAACACCTTTCGCATGCCCACTTCCTTCATCCGCGCGGTCATCTTCGCGAGGGAGATGTTTACAAAGTTCACACAACTCATCACAAGTATGAGGATACCGGTAAGTACCACGATCCGGATCATTGACAGGTTTCCATTGGGCTTCATGGGTCGGCCCGCATCAGACTCGAGGTGTATCGACGACACAGGTTCCAGCGCGAAGTCAAATGACTTTCTATTCTGACGACGTTCTGCCACATACTTGTCGGCAAAGGCGCCGAACTTCTGTTCCATTGCCTGTGCAGATCCCGCATTGTCGAGAGCGACGTATGTCCAGATAGCCTTGAAGGAACCCCAGGTTATTTCTCCCCAGTTCTCGATCGATTTGAACGACGCAAGAAAATCGAAACTGAAGTGTGTGTTGCTCGGTAAGCTTTTGAAAACACCTGTAACCGTGAACGACATTTGTTCGCCGGGATAACCATCGTAATCGATCACCTTGCCGATCGGGTCTTCATCACGGAAGTATTTATCGGCCATCTTTTCGGATATCACCACCGAATTGGCTGTCGAAAAAACCGTCGCAGGGTTTCCCGAGATCAAAGGAAATTCAAACATCCGAAACACATTCGGATCGACGAATGTGAATTTTCTTTCCTGGTAGATCTCGTTCTTGTAACGGATCACAGGCATGTATGCACGCCAGAATCTCACCGACTCTTTCACCTCCGGAAATTCATCTTTCAATGCCGGTCCCATCGGTATCGGGCCGCCTGCATCTTTATCAAACACCCCGGTCGACGAAACCGATTTGTTGATGACGCGATATATGTAAGTACCCGCATACTGCCTGTCGTACGAAAGCTCGTGCAGCGAATAGAATGCGATGAACAAACACGCAGTAAGCCCAATTGCCAGGCCACTAACAGTTACCCAGTTGTGCATCCTGTATTTGTTGAACTGCCGGATCATTACTTTGAGGTAACTCACCATGAGCGCCGGCATGAACTTACGGGTGACCTGCCACGCCTGTCGTTCTTTGGCAACATGAAGTTCGCGGCCAATCTCCTTCGCCGACCCTATCTCCGAAGCCGCGGTGTTAAATGATTCTTCCGGTGTTCGGCCCAGGCTAACGAGATGTTCGATACGGTCCCTTAAATGTGCTTCAAGTTCTTCGGCCTCACCGTCTTCGAGTCGCCCTTCTGCCTGAACGTTCTTTCGCCACGCCTTGATCGCCTGTTTGAGATCGAACATAATGTTGTTGTTACTTGATTGAAATTTTCATTTCGGGAAGCTCCCAGAAGCGCATAAGAGTATTATGCACACTGATCCAGGCTTCTTTTTCCTTTATCAGTTCTTTTCGGCCCTTTTCTGTGAGCTTATAGTATTTGCGTTTCCGGTCGTCTTTCTCGATCCATTCCGACGAGATCATTTTTTCCGACTCCAGCTTGTGGAGCACGGGGTACAGCATGCCGTCGGACCACAGCAGCTCACCGCCGGAGACTGATTTTACCTCCTGGATGATGTCGTAGCCATAGTTCTTCCCCCGGCTAAGGATCGTCAGGATCAGGGGCTTTGTGGAGGCTGCCATAAGGCCTTTTGTCATCATAAATGTGTAAACGTTACATAATTGATCTAGTTACATAGATAATCTATGTATATTTTTAAAACAAAGGCAGGGGTTGAAATTTCTGCCACCTGCTCAATTACCCCTCCCACCTAATCATTGTCCGTAGCGGCAGGCCCGGCATGGCCCATATTTGCGTCAAGAAACCGCTAAAAACGACATATGAAAGCCATAATTGTAGCTATTGCTACTGCATCGTTGCTGTGGGCCTGCACCAGCAACTCAAAACCGGACGACCAGGCATTTCTTGCGTCGCTGGACTCAGCGAACGCGAATGCTCCTGTGATCGACGAACAGGTGATCACGAGCATACTGGAGCAGATCCCCAGCCCGCTCGAGACGTCTGTACAATTGAAACAATCGGGGACTAAGTACGACGAGCGTCTGCTTAACATGCCGGATAATGTAAGCCGTTATAATTCAAACTTCAGCAGGGCGCTGAATCTGGGCATCTACGGAACGGACCTGGGATATACGAATATCTACGAACAGAAGATCGATGGTATCCATTACCTGTCGGCGATCAAAACACTTGCGAAGGACCTTGGCATCGGGCAATACTTTGATATAGAGATGCTGGGCAAGCTTGCTGCGAACAGCAAGAATCTCGATTCGCTGATGCTGATCACGACACAAAACTTCAATGCGATCAATAAGCACCTTCAGAATGAAGACCGTGCGAGTGTGAGTGTGTTGTTGCTGGCCGGGGGTTGGCTCGAGGCGATGGAGATCATTTGCCAGGTTGCTAACAACGGTAGTTCGAACGAACAACTTAAGGAAACGATCGGAGCACAGAAGATCATTCTCGAACAGCTCGTGTTGCTACTCTCCTTCTACGAATCGGATCCGCAGATGGCGGAATTGTCGCAAGACTTCAAGCAACTGCAGACCGTGTTCGACACGATCAAGATCACGTACACTTATAAAGAATCGACCATGGAGATCGTAGATGGTGTGGCTGTTATCAAAGACAACAGTACAACAACGGTAGATATTACAGACCAGAACGTGTCTGACATCCAGAAGAAGGTAAACACGATCAGAACCAAAATCACCAGCTGATATATGAAGACCATTTCAATACTTTCACTCATAGTTATTTGTTTCACATCGGGCGCCATGGCGCAGTGTAACAATGAAGAACTTGTGACTGCATCTGTTAGCACGCTCACACCCGGGTATTCGTTCCTGAAGTCGTATAAGATCAATGGCGAGAAGGATCTCGAAAAAGTTGAGTTCTCTTATGTACTCACGAAAGGCACCCAGTACATGTTGAACCTTAAAGACAGGAGCACGGCGGTTACAACAATTGTGACACTGTACGACGCAAAAAGAAACAAAGTAGCAAGCAACAAATTGTCGGGTGGGATCGCAGGGGCGATCGCCTTCTCATGCGGTGCTACAGGCATCTACTACATGACGTACACATTCGAGTCGGCTTCAGAAAGATGCGCGGCGAGTGCGTTAGGATTTAAGCGATAAGAGTCTAGGATATAGGGTTGTGTTTGAATGTAGGTATTTTTTAGGAGGAGGGGTCTGTGGTGGTCCTCTCCTCTCCTACTTCGATAAGTTATTTCTCGTATCTTTACCCGTTGCTCAAGGGGTGCCGTACCGACGATAACATCGGTTAAATACAGGCTGAGATCATACCCTTTGGAAGAATTTCTTCCATTAACCTGATCTGGATAATACCAGCGTAGGAACAAGAGATCCGGAAGTACTGTTGCATGCTTCTTGGGCAATCGATCAAATGCTCAAATATCTAAATGTCGACATCATCCAGTTCGGCGCACTTGTATTAGGTGTTGCCGAGGTCCTTCTTGCAAGAGCCAACAACGTGTGGCTGTATCCTACCGGCATCGCAGCCATTTTGTTGTCGATCTTCAGTCTGCTCGAAGCACATCTTTACGCAGATAGTTTATTGCATATCTATTACCTGGTTATGAGCGTCTATGGCTGGATCTACTGGACCAGCAAGAAAGACGGCGCCGCAGTGAACGTAACATTCTCAAGTAAAAACGAATGGATCATCGGGCTCGGAATTTCTTTCGGAGGCTGGGCGATACTTTATATTTTCCTTGTCACGCTTACTCCCTCCGAAACTCCAGTATGGGATTCGTGGGTGAGCTCGTGGGGTTGGGCCGGGATGTGGCTACTGGCGCGGAGAAAAGTGGAGAACTGGATATTCTTAAATGTGTCGAACGCATTCGCGATACCGTTGCTCATATACAAGGAACTTAACATGCTGGCCATCCTAACAGCATTCCTGTTTGTCGTAGCGTGTAAGGGATATTTCGACTGGAGAAAAATTGCGAAGGCGGTATGATAACTATCTCTCATCCTTCGAAGTGGATTGACGACAAAATTACTTCGGTTCTTCGGGAGCAATCACACGAGGCCGAAAGATCGGGCCGGCTCACGCAAGAACAATTGCGGATCATTTATGCTAACAAGTGGTTCAAGATGTTCGTGCCAGGAGATGCCGGTGGTCTTGGATTAACGCTCCCGCAGGTACTACGAGTTGAAGAAGGTTTGGCCTGGACCGACGGCAGCACGGCATGGGTCGTCACGCTGTGCAGTGGCGCTGGCTGGTTCGTGGGTTTTATCGATCGTAATATCGTAAGATCGATCGTACACGACAGTCATTTTTGCATCGCTGGCAGCGGGGCCGTTACGGGAATTGCCGAAGCGAATAAAGATGGATACGTGGTAAACGGCTCGTGGAAATATGCATCGGGCTCCCTTCACGCGACCGCGTTCACAGCAAACTGCAAAGTAGATAACGATGTGAAGGCCTTTATTTTCTTTCCTGACGAAGTCGTTGTGAAAAAAACATGGAACAGCATGGGAATGGTTGCCACAGGAAGTCACTCCTTTGAGATCAAAGATCTCCAGGTTCCAAAAGAACGAGCATTCGTGATAGAACCAGCTCACGCTATTTTGCCAGATGCCATTTACCGTTACCCATTCCTCCAGTTGGCCGAAACAACACTCGCGGTAAACCTGTCGGGCTTAACTTCCCGTTTTATTGATCTCTGTGATTTCGACGCGACGAACTCACGAAACAAACTTGATGACGCCCGGCAAGAATTTTTTGAATCGATTGACCGTCCACGCTTTCTTGAGGTAAGCCGGGCAAGTCATAACCTTGTTCGCGTTTGTCGTGAGGTCATCAATTACCTTTATCCCCTATGTGGCTTGAAGGCTGCCGACAAAGACCTGGAGATCAACCGTGTGTGGCGAAACTTTCATACGGCGGCACAACATTCGATCTTCAACAGGAGGTGATCACGCAGGGTAGTAATTGCTATCTTTATCCGCGATGACCGAAATCCAAAAATTAATTGTTACGTTCGATTGCGATCGCCTTCGCTCTATTTTGAAAAATAATCCGCACCTGGCTAACCAGGGTCTGCCTTTCGATGAAAAGAACCACGCGCTGGCGCATCCTCTTCACCGGATCTGTGATGCCGTGTTTGGCAAAACTATTTCTGACGAACAGGGAGTCATTATAGCCAGGATCTTCCTTGAGTATGGAGCTGATGTTAATGGCGGAACCCTGATCGACAACAAAGACACACCCCTGACTGCGGCTGCAAGTCTTCATGCTGAAAAAACAGGTATGTTATACATCGATCACGGTGCGAATATTCACCACCCGGGATGTCATGGCGGCACGGCATTGCACTGGGCAGCGTGGGTTGGAAGGGATAAGCTCGTAGATAAGTTGATCGGCGCAGGAGCGGATATTCACAGGAAGTGTGTTGACTTCAAGAACACACCGCTGCAATGGGCTGTACATGGTTATACTTCGGGTGGTAAAGAAAACAAGCTTAACCAGGTTGAATGTATTAAACTGTTGTTGGCAGCGGGTGCTGAAGAAACTCCCGAAGCGCGAAATCTTATTTCCTGAGAATTCGATAACTTCATGAACTTTCAACCCTCATGAAGCGAAGAACTTTTCTGCAAAACACCGGGGCCCTCGGCCTGGCAACGCTCGTAACTCCATTCGGTCTTACTCATTATAAACCATCGTCACCGGCTGTTGACATTCTTGAGCCTGGTTTTATTTCACCTCCCTCCTCCGCTAAACCACACACGTGGTGGCACTGGATGAACGGAAATGTCACTAAAGAAGGTATCACGCTCGATCTCGAATCGATGGCACGCGTCGGCATTGGTGGTGTGCAAAACTTCGACGCGGGTACAGGCATTCCGAAAGGACCGATCGTTTATTTAAGTCCTGGATGGCTGGAGCTCAAGAAACACGCCATCAGGGAAGCGCAGCGTCTGGGTCTTGAGTTCACCATGCATAATTGTCCCGGATGGTCCTCCAGCGGCGGTCCATGGATCACTCCCGAACGTTCTATGCAGGAAGTTACGTGGAGCGAGCTCGTGGTCGAAGGCGGAAAGGCGATCAACGTCAAACTTCCGCAACCACTCAAGCGATTGGATT
>DASRSO010000051.1:0-9012 GCA_035656375.1 Cyclobacteriaceae bacterium
TAGTTGTTTCGACGATCCCATTCTCGACGACGAACCTGCTGCTAATATGATCACCGATACCGACATCGTTATTCCATAGGTTTTGCAGCGAGGAATTGTGTTTCGCCAATAGTGCGATTCTCATTCGAGTCGGTGTCGACAAGAATTTTCCAGGCGCCACTTTCTTTGCGCAGCACGACGTGAAACCTGCCATAACCTGCACCGGATTTTCCGTCGGCAGTGTACCATGATGTTTTATACACCCCAACATCGATCGCCTGATTTGAATTGTTGATCCTTTCAGTGAAACGAAGTTCAATGTTGAGTTTGGTTTTATTTCCCACGCGGCGTTCGTTGCCCGATCTCGTTTGCGCATTATACTCATCCCAATTCAAAACCTCTTTTGAATCGCGAGCCGATCGCACGAGGTCTTTTGAATGAACACCCATGAATATTTCCGTGTTGCCTTCCGTGAATCCCTTAATAAATGGTTTCCAAACCTGTTCGTTGATCTCTGTCTGCGCGTTTTGCGCGAAGACACTGCTGCTTATCAGCAACAGAATAATAACTATCCGCATTATTTGAATTTATGAATTTAAGTACACCTGCTTGAAGACCTGGTCGGTCTTTTCATCGCGCGGATGAATGGCCCCTCCGCGATTTCTTAAGAACCCGCCATCACGATTGGAGAACCGTGCCTGTATCTCTGAAACAATGGCTACCGCAATTTCATCCGGCGCTTCGGCACCAATGTCCAGCCCGATAGGAGAGTGGATGCGCGACATCTGCTCATCATTCAGTGTAACATCAACGAGCATCTTGTCAAACCTTTTTCTCGGTCCCATGATACCGATATACGGGGTCGACGTGTTTACCAGCTTCTTCAACACATCCCTGTCGTAGTCGAAATTATGCGACATCAGCACACAAGCCGTATACGGAGTAATGTTAAAGTCGCGGTCTATGAACTGCCTCTGACACAACGACAACTTGTCGGCTGTCGGAAAAAATAACGGTGCTATATGGGCCGCACATTCATCGGTAACCTGCACTTCCCAACCGAGTGACTTTGCAAGCTGGCTTACCGGCCTGGCGTCGAAGCCACCACCAAAGATGATCAGTGAAATACCAGGCTGAACGAGCTCAAGAAAGACTTCGCAAGTATCATTCCCGTGCGTGAAAGTTTCGGCTTTCGACTCGCGGGTTTCGAAAAGAGTTCTGAGTTTTTCTTCGACCAGCCAACTGATGGAAGGATTTGAAAGGGTGGTTTCGCCAAGCAACATTTTTTCTCCCACACATGTGGTTCCACCAAATACGGTTGCAAGAGCAACGGGCCGATCAATCTTCACTAAAGATTGAAAGAGATCTATCGACTGCTGCGCCGGCTCTATGAGCACATCTATAATGCCATTGCACCCTAAGCTAATACCAAGATTCTGATTGCTTCCTTCGTTCGTGTCGTATGTAACGGTGATCGACTGGTTGCTTTGCATCACCTGGCGTGCTTTGCGGAGCGCATCGCCTTCCAGGCAACCACCGCTGATAGAACCAACCCAACGGCCATCGTCGGTGATAAGCATGCGCGCCCCCGGACTGCGGTACGAAGATCCCCTCACCCTGACTACTGTTGCGACAGCAGCCTTTCGTGTCGAGAGGTCGACTTTTGCAAACTCAGATAATATGATCTTAAAGTCTTTCAATGCGCTGCTGTGATCCCAGGTTGATTGGCAACGAATGTACCCTCTTCCCGGTTGCAGCAAAGATAGCATTACATAACGCGGCCGCCACAGGGGGAAGCGTCATTTCTCCCAATCCTTCTGGGGGTTCAGGACTGTCGATCAGGTGTACATCCAGGGTGGGTGCATCCTTCATCCTGAGCATTTTGTATTCACTGAAGTTGGTTTCCTTCACTTTTCCATTTTCGATATGGATCGCTGAATTCAGCGCGGCATTCAATCCATCGATAATGCCGCCCTCCAGTTGATTTAGTGCTCCGCTCTTGTTGATCACCAGCCCGCAATCAACAACGGCCGTTACATTTTCGAGCTTTACGGTAGTAGGAGTGGGCATCGATATCGTTACGACTTCAGCAACGTAAGCTCCGAACATAAAGTGTGCGGCGAAGCCACGATACTGACCTTTCGGAGCCGGCTTGTCCCAGTTACTTTTTTCGGCAGTCTGCCTGATCACATTCTTGAGACGCGCGGTGCTGTAAACAGGGCCACCATGATCGCGATAAGGCATGACTTTATCTTCGTCGCCAAGAACTTCAAGCCTGAAAGCGATGGGATCTTTGCCAGCAAGAGTTGCAAGTTCATCGATGAAAGTCTGGTCGAGCCATGCAGTAACATTATGGCCCGGTGCACGCCATGCACCTCTCGGCACTTTACTCACTACGGGTGTGTACTCCATACGGAATGCAGGAATGAAGCCTGCCGGAAATCCGTCGGGGAATAATTCTGTTTCATGTGTTCCCGATGTTGCACCGGAGAAGGCCCTGCGGGACGTAGTCGAGCCTTTGCAATGCCATGCAACGAGTTTGTTGTTTGCATCGAGACCGGCCTTGATGTGATACAATCCGTTGGGCCTGTAAAAGTCGTGTTGAATATCGTCTTCGCGCGACCATACTACCTGTACAGCTTTTCCGATCTGTTTCGAAAGGGCTATCGCCTCCCACGCATAGTCGGCCATCAGGCGCCGCCCGAAGCCGCCACCCACGCGTGTCATTCTGACTTTGATCTTATTGGCTGCGAGTCCGGTGATCTCCATGGCGGCGCCTCTAACTGCACCCGGTACTTGCGTCGGTCCCCAAACTTCCACGCTGTCGGCTTTCACATCTGCGATGTAGTTCATTGGCTCCATCGCCACGTGTGCGAGGAATGGTGCTTCGAAAACAGCTTCATGTACTTTCGCGCACGAGGCAAATGCTTCGTCAACATTACCATCGTCGCGGAGAATATCGCCTTTGCCGCCAAGGTTCTTTGTAAACTGTGCTTTCAGTTTTTCATCCGACTCTACTTCCACACCGGTCATGTCCCATTCGATCTTCAACGCCTTGCGGCCCTTCATCGCAGTCCATGTGTTCTTTGCGATCACAGCAACGCCACCAACAACTTGTGTGGCCATCTTCGTTGGTTCGAGTACAACTACTTTTTCTACGCCAGGGATCTTCAGTGCTTCCGAATCATCAACAGACTTCACCTTCCCGCCAAACATCGGGCAACGTTCAATAACTGCCACAACCATTCCCTTTGGTCGCGCATCAAGTCCAAACTCTGCGGTACCCGTTGCAATTTTTTTGTTGTCGACGCCGCGAATGGCTTGTCCGATGATCTTGTAATCCTTCCTGTCTTTTAAAGCGGGGTTCTCGCGAACGTTAAGCTTCGACGCGGGCACCGCCAGTTCCGCATAACTGAGTTTTCGATCGGTACCTGTATGATAAACAAATCCATCCTTCGCGTAGCATTTGTCGAGCGACACTCTCCATTGGCGTGCCGCCGCTTCGATCAACATCTCCTTCGCACCAGCGCCCGCACGACGCAATGCATCGAAGTTTGTTTTTATTCCCGTGCTTCCTCCCGCAAATTGCCCTCCGAAACGATTGTCGAGATGCCCCTGTTCTACTTCAACCTGCTTCCAGTCAACTTCGAGCTCTTCGGCAATGATCTGTGCGAACGATGTTTTTATACCCTGGCCGATCTCGGGATTCTTGCCGTAAATAGTGATGCGTCCATTCGACGAGATCTTCAGGAACGCATTCGGTTCGAAGGTTCCCTCTTCGATGGCTGCAGCTTGTGAAATTATTTTTGCATCCGCGAAACTGATGGCAAGAAATATTCCTGCGCCCGTCAGTCCTCCAAGTTTCAGGAAATCGCGGCGGTTGAACTGTCCATCAGTCTTCTTCTTCGTAGTGAGCGAAGTATCTGATGTGGAAGGTTTCTCCTTCGTATTTTTTGTATTTGAGCTTGTCACCGACTTTCAGTTGTTCGTAGTGTTTCTTTGAACAGTGAACCTGGAAGTCTTGTCCACCCTCTCCAGTCACTATAGCAATATATTGCTCATCCTTCGCAACAACAATGGCATGGTCACCAACTTTCCTCCCTTGATAAGGGGTATATGTTGCGACATTTCGTCCATCAATAAACAGTAGCTCCTTTATTACTCCTTCTTTGTGAGTCGGTGGCGAGAAAAGTATGTCCCATGATATCCAAACTAACAGTCCCGCGGCGACAAAGAGAATGGTACCATAAAGGACTGCTTTCATATAGGTTGGGTGTTAATTTCTGGTTGCTTTGACCTCTTCGGGCGTAACTGCAGCACCTTTATTACCAAAAGAATTTCGGATGTAATTCAACACGTCGCTCACTTCCTGGTCGGTAAGGTCGAAGCTGGTCATGTCCATGTTATAGACCTTGCCGTTCACTTTGATCTCACCGGTTAATCCTTTCAGAACCACGTTGATCGATCTTTTCTTATCTGCCATCAGGTAGTCAGATTTTGCCAGCGGAGGATAGACCGACTCGATGCCTTCTCCCTGTTCCATGTGGCATGTGATACAGTAGCTGCCATAAACTTCTTTACCACGTGCAACACTTTCTTTAAGGTTGAAAGAAGGCTTTTGCATGAATGCTGAGAACAATACGAGAGAAAATGCCAAAACAGCGAGGAATCGCAGGTATTTCATTTTGTGAATGGTTATTTAAGGTACATGAAAAAAAGAAAAGAGGGATAGACCTTCTACCCCTCTAAAATTACAAAAGACGTGCCCGATGTTATACTTTTTCTAAGTCGAACGGCAGGGTACGAATACGTTTTCCTGTTAAATCGAAAATAGCGTTTGTTAAAGCCGGTGTAAAAGGCGGCAATCCGGGTTCGCCTACGCCACCTGCCGGCTCCTCGTTGTCCATATTATAGACTTCGATCTCCGGCGTATCCTGGATGCGCGGCATCTTGTAAGTATTGAAGTTCTGCTCTACGGCTTTCCCGTCTTTGAACGTTGTCGCATGTTTGGTCGCAGCTCCCAGTGCCATGATGATACTGCCCTCGACTTGTGCTTTAATTATATCAGGATTCACATACCATCCGCAATCCATCACAGCCCAAACCTTATCGATCTTCACGCCACCTTCTGCCCGTTTCGAAACTTTTACGACTTCGCCAACGATACTCGAAAAGCATTCTGTGATCGCAACACCATAACCTTCATTCTTTCCTTTCGATTTCCAACCACTCACCTGCTCTAGCTTGTCGATGAGGGCGAGGTAACGGTCTTTCCCGCCAAGGAACATCTTACGGTACTCCATGGGATCTTTCCCGGCTGCGAGAGCCAGCTCATCCATAAAGCTTTCGTAAGCAAAACCACTTGTCGACGAATACACCGATCTCCACCACATCACCGGTATCGGCGAGTCGAGAGGAATGTCAGCGAAACTGTAGTTCGGCATACGTTCGAAGTACGGCTCGAGGAAACCTTCGGTGGTACTTCCGTTGTACGACATCTTATCGGCGCCCGGCCACTGGTGGTCCATGTTCTGACCAGCCATTTTGAACTTGTACGCAGCGATTCGTCCATTGGGTTGCAACGCCGCTTCAATTTTGTACATCATACCAGGCCTGAATGGTCCCTGGTTGGTGTCGTCTTCGCGAGTCCAAACAACCTGCACGGGCGCTTTTATTTCTTTTGATATCAGTGCGGCCTCTTGCGTGTAGTCCGTAAATGCTTTACGACCGAAGCCACCGCCGAGGAACGTCATGTTCACAGTGATCTTCTCGCGTGGCATCTTCAACACGTTCATAAGGTCGTCCTGCACCCAACCGGGTGCCTGTATCGGTCCCCAGATCTCGCAAGCATCGTCAGTTACGTGTGCTGTACAATTCAATGGCTCCATCGATGAGTGCGACTCGTATGGAGTTGAATAAACTGCTTCTAATTTCTTTTCCGACTTTGCGAGGATGCGATTTACATCGCCCATAGTTTTATACGACAGACCTTCTTTTGTCTTGAGGTCGTCTTCCATCTTCGCATAGAGCTGCGTTGTGTCGTGATAAGGGAACCCCGAATCATCCCATTCGATCTTCAGTGCTTTGCGTCCCTGCATGGCCGACCAAAGGTTGTCGGCAACCACGGCAACACCTTCGCGTGTTGTTGAGAACACGGCCATCTGAACTTTCATGACGTGCTTAACGCCGGCTATCTTTTTAGCTGCGCTGTCGTCGAAGCTCTTCACTTTTCCGAGGAAGCGGGGATTGCGTTCAACTACTGCGTACATCATCCCGGGAAGTTTTTTGTCGAGACCGAACATCGCAGTACCGTTGGTCTTCATCGGCGTATCCTGGCGAGGAGCCGGTTTGCGGAGAATTTTATACTCCGAAGATTTCTTTAACGGCACATCTTTCGGCAGATCAAGCTTCGAAGCATCCGCGACGAGTTCACCATATCCCAACTTCTTACCCGAGGGCTTGTGAATGATCTGTCCATTCTCTGCGTAGCAAGTAGACTTATCTACGTTCCATTTCTTTGCGGCAGCTTCTTTGAGCATCTCACGTGCCGAAGCTCCCATCTGGCCGAGATGTTTGTACGAGCCGCGAACGGTCGAGCTACCACCTGTGATCTGGCTTCCGTACTTCTTCTCATTGCCCACACCGAAAACAATCTTCACGCTGTTGAGATCAACTTCCAGCTCTTCGGCAATGATCTGCGGCACAGCCTGGAATGAACCTTGTCCCATCTCAGCACGGTGGTTGATGATGGTAACCTTTCCACTTGTATCGATAGAGATCCACGCGTTGAGTTCAACGTCGCTCGCGCCAACTTTTACAACTTTGGCTTTTGCCGAGATGCCAAGCATTAGCGCGGCACCCGTGAGTCCCGATAATTTTATAAAATCTCTCCTGTTTATGCTCATCGTGCTGATGCTTTAGCTAACATTAATTTCGACGCCGTCTTGATTGCCTTGCGGATGCGAGGGTAGGTTCCGCAACGACAAAGATTTCCCTGCATCGCAGTATCAATGTCCTTGTCGGTCGGGTTGGGATTCTTCTTCAGCAACGCTACTGCCGACATGATCTGTCCACTCTGACAGTAACCGCACTGCGGCACTTGTTCCTGGATCCATGCCTGTTGAACAACGTGTGTGTTGTCTTCGGAAACCCCTTCGATCGTTGTGATCTTTCCTTTTGCCGCCGCTTCGACGGGCATCTGGCAGGAGCGAACGGCATTGCCATTGAGATGGACTGTGCATGCTCCGCACTGTGCTATTCCACAACCGTATTTAGTGCCAGTGAGGCCAGCCAGGTCGCGGATCGCCCAGAGGAGGGGCATCTTGGGATCGGCTTCTACGGTGTAACTTTTGTCGTTGATCTGTAATTTGAATTGTGCCATAATGATTGAAATTACGGAGTACTAAGTTAAGAGAGAGTCTAAATTGAAGGCTTGCTGCCGAACGACATTCGAAAGGAGCCAGAAGTAAGGAGCAAGGAGCCAGAAGTTAAGTTTATGAAACCGTCCCTTTTGCTAATTATCATGCTGATTTGCGAAAGCCTTATGGCGCAAGCGCGGCTGGAGGTGATTGTTAAAAATGTAAAAGAAGCCAAAGGCACTATTCGGGTCGGCATATTTAAAGACAGTAAATCATTTTTAAAAGAGGCCGTTTTCGGGCAGGTTGTTAAAGCCTCCAAAGGCGAAGTAAAAGTAATTTTCGAGAACCTCCCCGCCGGGACCTACGGCATTAGCGTGATCCACGACGAAAACGAAAATGGCGAGCTCGATTCCGGCATGTTCGGCATTCCAAAAGAAGGCTTCGGCTTCGCCAACGATGCTATGGGAACGTTCGGGCCGCCCAACTTCGAAAAAGCATCGATAAAAATGGAGACTGAGCCGAAAATTATATCGATCGGGATGAAGTATCTGTAAATTTTTTGATATTGTGTACAAACAACACAATGACCCTCATATGAGAAATATTCTTGCCGCAATTGTCCTCCTGGCTTTATCCCCGTTTGCTGCCAGTGCGCAAAAGACTGCACTGCCACTGCAGAACGGCGAAAACACGGCGGTAGCCCAAACGACTTATGGAAAAGTGCGTGGCTACATCCACAACAACATTTACACCTACAAAGGGATCCCCTATGCAACGGCGAAGAGATTCCAGGCCCCGGAAAAACCGGCTTCGTGGGAAGGCGTTCGTAGCTCGATGACCTACGGTCCGGTGGCTCCGCTTATGACACCCACAACAAGTGTTCAGGATGAGATCGAATTTCTGTTCCATCACGACTGGGGTTATACGAACGAAGATTGTCTTCGATTGAACATCTGGTCGCCGGGAATCAACGACGGCAAGAAAAGACCTGTGATGTTCTGGATCCACGGTGGTGGATATACAGCGGGTTCTTCGCAAGAGCTTCCCTCGTACGATGGAGAGGCAATTGCAAAGAAGGGCGACGTTGTGTTGATATCTGTAAACCATCGCCTCAACATCCTCGGCTTCCTCGATCTGTCGGAGTATGGCGATAAGTATAAGAAGTCGGCGAATGCGAGCTTCTACGATCTTGTTGCTGCACTTGAGTGGGTACGCGACAATGCTGCGAACTTCGGTGGCGATCCAAACAACGTTACGATCTTCGGCCAGTCGGGTGGTGGTGGAAAAGTAAGCACCCTCATGAGCTCGCCGGTAGCGAAGGGCTTGTTCCACAAAGCAATTGTGCAAAGCGGTGTGTGGGCCGACTTCCAGGACCAGGCGATCTCGAAGCGCATTGGTGCTGCCGTGTTGAATGAACTCGGCCTCATTCCTTCGAAAGTTGACTCTATTCAAAAAGTGCCGTACGACAAACTTGTAGCGGCAGGTAACAAAGCGCAGGCTAAAGTTCGTGAGCAACTGAAGGCTGAAGGTGTGATAACTGATGCACTGGGCTTGCGTTTCGGATGGACGCCGACTATCGACGGAATGTTGCTAACGGAACATATGAAAGATCCGAAATCACTCGAGCGTTCATCTAACGTGCCGTTGTTGATCGGATCGACGAAGAATGAATTCA
>DASRSO010000052.1:0-11448 GCA_035656375.1 Cyclobacteriaceae bacterium
ATAAAACAGGCATTAAAGATCTCGCGGCGCTGAAGGATCATCGCGAGGTTAGAGTTCTCGACATCAGCGACACGGAGATCAGCGACATTTCGGTGCTGAATAAATTCGCGCAATTGACAACATTGAAAGCCGACAGAACGAAAGTGCAGGACCTTGAGCCACTCTCGTCTGTGAAGTCGATCACTACAATTTATGCCGACGACACTGGCCTGCATGATATTCATGCTTCGGACTTCCTCGCCAAGAATCCCAAGTGTCTATTGGTGTACAAGACGTATCATGTTGAGAGGTGGTGGGGACGACTTGCACCCGAATGGAAGGCGGCTCTTGAGAAACAAATAAAAGTTGGTGAACAACCGACTCGAGAAACGCTGCATCAGCTTGTTGAGCAACGCTCGTTGAACCTGGGAGATGCATCGGTAAGTGAGCTCGCTTCATTAGGTGAGTTTGTGAGACTTGAGGAATTACACATTTCCGGGACTTCGATCACTAACCTGTCGACACTGTCGAATCTTTCGATCAGGTCGCTGCACATTACGAACTCTCCACTGAAAACACTCGACGGCATTGGTGCGCTACCCGATCTTCACGAGCTGGATATTTCGAACACGCCTATCACGGAGCTCAAGCCGCTGGCGAAAATGAATAATCTTGCGAAGTTTAGTTGTGCAGGAACGGAGGTGCGTCGTCTCGATGCCCTGGAGCTGCTCAGCTTCCTGGAGTATCTCGACTGCTCGAATACTTCGGTGGGCAAGCTGGATGGCGTTTATAATTTGCCCTTAAAAACCCTGAAGGCTTATAACACCAACATCTCAGCAAGGCAGATGGACAAGTTCAGGCAGTCGCATCCCGATTGCCAGATCACTTACTATTAAATTCCAGGAAGTCGAAGTTCATGTTTCCGTGCTCTACGGTGTGTAGAGTGATAACGTGTTTGCCCTTCGTGAGCTTGATGGTGCCCAGATCCGTTTTGTTCCAGTGATGCCATTGTCGCCAGGCGATTGTATCGGCCGGATCGTTAGTCGATGTTACTTCGGCGCGAAGCGCCTCCACCCCGTCGATATCTAACGCGATCTTTCCATTCCCATTGGCAGTATACATCAGGCTTACCCTGTATCCACCGTTTTTCTTTACGTCAACATCATACTTTATCCACTCACCGGGAACGGTCCATCCAACATACAACTGGTTCATCTCGGGTTGCAGCTTGTTGTATTTTGAATTGTCGATACCCCTTTCTTTGGTGTAGGATATGTCGACACCTTCTTTCATCCTGAACTCATTCAGGTAAGTACCGTTTGCAGGATTCAACTTTCCGCTTCCATTGTTAATTGAGTCGGTGTCGTGATAGGCGACTCCTTCGCCACCTGAATTGTAGAACTCACATTCCATCCTTCCGGGGATCTGCTGGATCTTTTGGGCGAGTGTCGATACAGAAATCAACAAGACAAATGCAAGGGAGAGGCTTTTCATGAGCACAAGATAAATCTATCTATATTCGACAAATACGAAACTAATAGCTATCTTTAATCACTATGAAAGGAACAAACCTTGGAGAACTGGAAGAGATCGTATTGTTAGTAGTGGGAATACTATTCGACGACGCTTATGGTGTCGCGATACAGGAAGAGCTCGAAAAACGGTGCGGGCGTAAGGCGACGCTCAGCACGATACACGTGGCCCTTCATCGCCTTGAGGAGAAGGGGTTTCTTGAGTCGCGGCTCGATGGAGCTACGAATGAAAGAGGGGGTCGACGGAAGTTACTGTTCCGCGTAACGAAGGCCGGGCAGAAGGCGCTTGCCAGTGCCCGTGAGATGAGAAACGAATTGTGGAAAGCCGTTCCGAAAGCTGCATTCAATATTAATGTGTCATGACCTCGCGGGACAAACGGCCGCCCGGCTGGGTGAGGAAGTTTTTGTCGGAGTTCCTGGATGAACGACTCCTGGAGGGATCGTTGGGAGACCTGGAGGAAAAGTATGTTCTCAATCTCGAAAGGGGAATGTCTCCATGGCGGGCAGATCTTTTGTATGTGATCGAAGCGCTGGGTTTCCTGAAAATGGCGTCGACGAAAAAAGACGACTCCGGTTCGACTCTCGGGCAGGTGATCCATTCGATCGTCTTTTTTACCCGTCTGATCCGCAGGGATAAAAGCTACTACGTGGTTTCGATGTTCGGGTTGGCATTGAGCCTGGCGTCGTTTCTTTTTATTACGATGTTTGTCGTCGACGAGCTGTCGTACGACAGCATACATGTAAACCGGGAAAGAGTATTCAGGATAACGACACACCTTCGCATAAGCGATACGGACTTTGACCTGGCTACGTCGCAGTTTCCTGCGGCACAGGCGCTTCACAATGAGTACCCGGAAATTGAAGAAGCTGTGCGTCTTTATAAGACTCATCGTTTTATCGAGATTGACGAGCATAAATTCGGAGAAGAAGTTGTATTTGCAGATGACAACTTCTTTAAGGTCTTTTCATTTCCATTGTTGTATGGCGATGCAACCTCGATTCTTAATGAGCCGTCGAATGTCGTGCTGACACGGAATGGGTCACTCAAATATTTTGGTGCTGAGAATTCAATTGGCAAAGAATTGAAGATCGACGGGCAATCGTTGCGAGTGGTTGGCATCCTGGAAAACATTCCGACCCAATCTCATTTCAGGTTCGATGTGCTGATACCGCTTCAACACCAGTTGAATGTTTGGAAAAGTCAGACAGGTATCGAGGGCCGCGAGAACAAATGGTTCTGGGTGGGAGCATATACTTACGTGATGCTGCATGATGCCGGCGACAGGTATGCGCTGGCGGCCAAACTTCCTGACTTCGTAAAAAAGTATTTTCCCGAGAGATTGCGTGGTGGTCATTTGGAACTGCAGAACCTTGCGGACATACATCTTACATCACACAATGATTCGGAACTGGAGCCTAATGGCGATATGTTGTACATCAAACTGTTTTCAGTTGTGGCGATTGTGATCATGATCGTGTCGTCGATAAACCTGGTTAACCTGTCGTACTTCAAGATCAGCAGTCGTGTGAAGGAAGTCGGGATTCGGAAATTTCTCGGTCAGAATTCGAAGCGGTTGGTAACCCAGCTTTCTATTGAAAGCTTACTGGCCGGAATGATCTCCTTTGTGTTTGCGGTGATCTGCTGCCAGGTGTTCATGCCCGGCTTCAATCTTATTGTGGATAAGAACTTAAGCCTATGGTCATTGAGTAATGCTGCAGTTGTGGGCTTTACTTTATTGCTGGTGTTGGTGGTTTCGCTTGCTGCGATTGCCCGTCCTGCGATTCGATTTGCTACGCGCCCGCTGCAGATGATGTTGGTTCGGGACCGGGCAACGACTCGCTTCCGGAACTTATTGATCGGCCTGCAAGTGTGCTTCTCTTTTGTGTTGCTTGTGTTCTCGTTCATAGTGAGCAGCCAGATAGATTTCTTTCGAAACAAGGATCTGGGTTTTGATAAGAACAATGTAGTTTCCATAGAGATCTTCGATAACATCGATGGAGGCGTCTTAAAGGATGAGTTAAAGAAGAATGCTTCGGTTGTGGATGTGACAGTGGCTGACGCACCAGGGCGGGGTTATTCCGGCTGGCGTTTTGTACCCGAAGGTGGTTCTTATGAAAAGCCGATCATGTTGCCATTTACATTCACTGACGCCGACTTCCTTCAGACCATGAAAATAGAGCTTCTCGCTGGCCGGAATTTTCTTGAGGACGATGCAGATACGTTGATGCCGTTCCTGATCAACCGTAAGGCAGCAATAGAACTGGGTTGGGCCGACGATGCGATTGGGCGCAGCATGGAAGTTTTCGAGCCGGGGAGAACGGAGATTATGGCGAAGGGAAGAGTGATTGGTATTATCGACGATTATCATTCTGAATCACTTCACGACCCGGTGAAGCCTGTAGTAATCACTTACAGTGATTATTCTGAAAATCTCCTGGTGCGGGTTACAGAAGTGAATGGTGAGACAATTGCATCACTTGAGGCAACCTGGAAGAAATTTTCGGCGATGCCATTTCGGTACGGGATACTCGATCAACAACTGAACAAGCTTTACACGAACGAAGACAAGCTAAGTAACATTGTGTTGTTCTTTACATTCGTGGCGTTATCGTTGACATGTTATGGATTATTCGCTATGAGCTCGCTTTTGTTTAGCAGCAAGCTGAAAGAAGTGGCGATACGAAAGGTGTTTGGGGCCGGCGAAGGAACGATCATGAAGCAGTTTTATTGGGGTTATGCACTGTTTAACGCAGTAGCATTACTGATCGGGTTGCCGGTGGCGATTTGGTTGGGCAATCTTTGGCTCGAGACCTTTCAATTCCGGATCGAGCTTTCGTTTATATTTTTTGTGAAGGCGGCCGTGCTGATCTTGCTGGCGGGAATGCTGTCGGTCAGTTACTACCTGGCGAAGGTGGCGTGGAGCAATCCGCTCCCGTTCTTGCGAAGGGACTAGTGTGTAGTTACCGGCAGAAAGATCGTGAGCACCGTTCCCTGGTTTACCTGCGAGTTGATGCGAATATCCCCGAAGTGACTTTTGATGATGCGGTAAACAAGTGACAACCCGATACCGTTGCCTTTATAATTTTCCGTGTTGTGACCTCGGTAAAAAGGTTCGAATAAGTGTGGCAGATCCTCTTCGGGAATCCCTATGCCATGATCTTTAAATTCAAGCACGGTCTTGCCGGCATGGCTTTTCAGGAGAACTGAAACCTTGTTGTTTACCGAGTATTTGCAGCCGTTGTCGAGCACGTTAATGATAGCGGCCTTCAAAAGTTGTTCGTCGCCGTTTACGTGTAGCTTCGACTCATCATCGATCGACGTATCCATTTCGATGGAGATCGAATAGTCGGGATGAAGTTTGTTGAGCTCCGTACGCGAATCCCACAAAAGTTGATCGAGCCTTAGAACTGTAAATCTTTTTTCCGCGTCTTCGACACTTGCCTGGGCAAGTAGCAACAGTCGGTTCGAGACGTTCTTCAGGTTTGTAATATCTTCACGCAACGATTGGAGAACCTTTACATATTCCGCAGCGCTTCGTTCGTTCAGTAAACTTACGTCGATCTGTCCCAGGATCGCTGTCATCGGGTTCCTGATCTCGTGCGATGCGTTGGCGATGAAGTTCTTTTGGGTGGTGAATGCGGTCTCCAAACGTTCAAGCATCTTGTTGAATGTACTGGAGAGCTGCGACATCTCGTCTTTTCCATTACCGGCATTCACACGCCGATGGAGACTCGTAGCCGAGATGTCATCTACCTCCCGAATAACTTTTGAAATGGGCTCAAGCATTCGACCAACATAAAAATATCCGGAGATAAGAATGAGCACGATCGCGGTCCCGAATACAACGAAAAGGATCGTTCGAAGATTACCCAGCTTCGTAAATCCGTAGATATCGACGGCGGCAACAACGATCACGAAATGACCGAACTGGTCGGTGAAGAGATATCCTAAACATTCATACTCTCCCCTTGTAAAACGAACTTCCTGTTTCTCCCGGACCTGTTCGAGCAGATTGTTGTCGATCTCGACAAAGTTGTGTTCATCGGAAGTGTAGAGGATCTTGTTGCGACTATCGTAAACGCTAACCTCTTCTTTGGTAAGGTTCATTGGATTGTCGGCTTCGATCTTCATGAGCATTTCGTGTGTCACTCCTTCGACTTCGATCGCCAGTCTCGCGACTGCCTTCGCTTTGTTCGTCAGGCGGGTATAGAATTCATCTTTTCGGTAATCAGCCGAAAAGAAATACACTGCAACCGATGTTGCTATGAGGATCAACGCAACGATGGAGATGAAAAGGAGGAGGAGCTTGTTCCGAATGTTCATGGCGCTTCCGCGAGGAGATAGCCAAGGCCGATTCGCGTGTGGAGTAGTTTTAGCGAGAAATCCTTGTCGATCTTTTTCCTGAGAATGTTGATGTAAACTTCAACGACGTTTGTACCTGTATCGAAATTAATGCCCCACACTTTTTCCGACAGCTCGGCTTTCGATATCACGCGGCGGGGATTTCTCATAAAGTATTCGAGGAGATCGAACTCTTTCGCAGTAAGCGAGATCGTTTTGCCTTCGCGATGTGCCGTCTTTTTTCCGAGATCGAGCGAGAGGTCGTGAACGGTTAATGTCTCGCTGGTCTGCATTGAATTGTAGTCGGCCCGTTTTGTAAGTGCACGAATGCGTGCAACGAGTTCCAGAAATTCGAATGGCTTCACGAGGTAATCGTCGGCACCGGAATCGAAGCCATGAACTTTATCGGAAGTGGTTCCGAGGGCCGTGAGCATCAGTATGGGCAGATGAGGCTTTTGAGCTTTGATCTTCTTGCAGAGGTCGAGTCCGTTGATGGAGGGGATCACGATGTCGAGCAAAACAACACTGTAGTTACGCGATAGGGCAAGCTTTTCGCCGATGAATCCATCGTAAGCGAGGTCGACTTCATATTGATTTTGTTCGAGCCCACTTTTGATGAAAGCAGCTACCTTTTGCTCATCTTCAATTACCAGGATCTTCATGTCGTGATCTAACGAATTTACCGACAAAACTGGCAATTGAAAACGGTAAAGTGTGTGACGAAACCCCGTTTTTAATAGGAATTTAAGGCTAAGCCAGCGTAGCGAGGTAATTTTCGAGTCTTCCGAGATGCTGGTGAGCTCCTTCGATTGCCCCATATTCACGCACGACGAGATCTTTCGCTTCTTTTGTTTTGAAGATAGATTTCAACGTGACACGGGTCTGCTTGCCTTCCTGTTCGAACGTAATTATCGATTGAAATTCACCCGGATCGTTGTCTTTACCGGAATCGTGAAGGTATACCAACCGTTCGGGCTTAACTACTTCGATAAAACGAATGCGGTTGTCGAAGTCCTGGCCGTTGGGACCGTGCATGATAAACACCCACTCGCCACCGGGACGTGCGTCAAACTTTTTGGTGGTGTTCCTGAATCCATTCGGACCCCACCAGTTGTCGACGTGCTTCGGATTGGTCCACACCTCGAAGACGAGCTCGCGTGGTGCATTCAATAAACGGGTGATTACAATCTCCTTGTCGCTGTCGGATGCCATGCGACAAAGATATTATTCTTCGCGCCATTGCGTTGTATTTCCTTGCGCATAGGGTGAAACCAGCGCGCGCCGGCCTTTTTTATTCGTTACGCAGTGAGTTCACCGGGTTCGAATGTGCCGCTCTCAACGCCTGTGTGCTTACGATGATCAACGCAAATATCAGAGCGATGGCGCCAGTGAGCGGGAATATCCACCAGTAGATCGGGGTCCTAATTGTATATCGTTCGAGGTACCAGTTCATTGCCCACCACGACAATGGTGAGATGATTACCAATGCGACGACCACCAGTACTGAGAAGTCTTTTGAAATTAGATTGACAAGACTTGTGACCGATGCACCGAGAACTTTACGGATACCAATTTCTTTGGTTCGTTGTTCTGCAGTAAATGCTGCGAGCCCGAATAAGCCAAGGCCGGTGATCACGATAGCGAGTATTGCGAAGACGCTTGCGAGCTTGCTTGTTAAATTTATCTGCGTGAATTTCTTTTGGAACTCGACATCGACGAATGAATAGTCGAATGGATATTCAGGTCCGAATTTTTTAAAGATCTCTTCTACTTTTTTGATCGATCCGGGGAGGTCGTTGGTCTTTGCCAAACGGACTGTAAGTGAGCCCCACCAGTCGTCGAGGACGGCGAACATGGGTTTTACTTCATCGTAGGGAGATCCCATCAATACATCGTCGTATACTCCGATGAGTTTGCGTTTCTTTCCCCAAAGGTCCAGTTCGGTTCCGATCGGATCTTTGAGTCCCATGACCTTGACGGCGGCCTTATTCACACATATCGCCATGCTGTCCGACTTGAAGTCTTCCGAGAAGTCGCGGCCTTCGATCATTTTCACACCCATTGTTTTTGCCCAATCGTAATCGGTCACGATGGTGGTGAAGATCACCTTGAGGTCTTCGGGTTTCCCTGGCCATCCAACAAAATTGTTTGAGTTGATGTCGGTGATGGCGCTGTTTGCCCTCACGGCCGATTCGACAACGCCCGAGGCTATCAATTCTATCTTAAGAGCTTTGAGGTTATCGTGATAGTCTTTATTGAGGGGAACGGTGATGAGGTTCTCCTGAGAATAGCCGATGTCGCGACCCTTGGCCAGTTGTATCTGGTTATAGATGACGAACATCGAGATGATGAGGAATATTGAGAATCCGAATTGCATTGTTACGAGGATCTTGCGTGGTAGGCTGCCGCCTTTGCCCACGTTAGGTTTTCCTTTCAAAACCTTTACCGGCTGAAATCCAGAGAGGTATAAGGCGGGATAGCTTCCGGCAAGGAAACCGGTTACGAAGATGATACCGAACGAGTACAACCAGAATTCTTTGCTGGTATAGTCGATAAAGAGTTTTTTGTCGACCATCGTATTGTAAGCAGGGAGAAGCAATTGTGCAACGATAACTGCGATTGCATAGGCGATGAAAGAAATGATGACAGACTCGCCGACGAATTGGAAGACGAGCTCGTGTCGTCTTGATCCAACACTTTTTCTTATGCCTACTTCGCGGGCTCTCCGTTCGCTGCGTGCGGTAGCGAGGTTCATGAAGTTGATGCACGCGATGACGATAATAAATACAGCGATGGCGGTGAACAGTTGAACGTAGTCGCTGATGCCACCAAGTTCTTTTCCGTTATCGAAGTTGGAGTACAGTCTCCAGCGAAGGAGAGGGTAGAGGAAAATGTCGTGCTTGATCTCTTTGTCTTCGCCGTGTGCTTCGAGCATTTTTCGAACGGCGTTGTTGTTCTGTACGGCTTCGTGGTTTTTAGGATCGTTGAGTTCGACGAAGACCTGGAAGGAGTAGTTGCCCCAATTGGTTTCATTGCGAACAACCCATGGATTTGTATTGCGCCAATGTCCGTAGGGGAGGAGGAAGTCGAACTGGAATGATGAGTTTTGAGGAACATCTTTGAGGATGCCGGCGACTTTGAGTTCGTATTGGTTGTCGACGCGAATGATCTTGCCCATAGGATCTTCGTCGCCGAAGAGTGCTTTAGCGGTCGATTGTGTGATGACGATGTTTGAGGCCTCGTCGAGTACTTGTTCGGCATTGCCGGCGATGAGGGGAAACTCGAACATTTCGAGGAATTCCTGGCCGACGTTGAAGCCGCGTTTGTTGATGCGTTTGTCGTCGCCGACTGAGAGGAGATGGTCGCCGCCCCAATCGGCTACGGTGGCGTGGACGATGTTTGCGTCGGCGGTTTTCATGGCCTCGTAGGTTGGAAGGGGAAGGGATGTCCACGAGTTAACTTTTCCGTCGAAGAATGCATTGACCCATACCTGGTAGAGCCGGTCTTTTTTGGGGATGAATTTATCGTACGAGGTTTCGTCGCTTACCCAGAGGACGATTAATATGGAGCAGGTGATGCCGATGGAGAGGCCGGCGATATTTATGAATGAGTAGAAGCCGTTTTTGAATAGGTTTCTGAAGGTGACGATGAAATAGTTTTTGAGCATAATATCGGCGGTTCGGCTATGATTACTTTGTTTTTGGGAAAAGGTATCACTGAACCTGTAAATAAATGTCATTAAGACAGGGGAGGTGGGGGTATGGTTGCAGGTTTTACAAGATTTTACACGGCAGCCTGATATTTGGAGCTTGATGTTTGGAGTTGACGTCGCGGGAGAATTGAGTATCAATGATTTATGGTTACACCCTTCAACCTAAGTTTATCGCTAATGTCAACGGCTGTCAAACTTGGGCAGCGATGACGCAGAATTCCATCACATCCATTGACAACAGGACACCTTGTCCGTAGATTTGTCCGTGTCCGTAAAATTGTCCGTAATCCTATGAATGTTAAGTTTTACCTAGATAAGGCTGATAAAAGCAATCAATTTCCAATTCATCTCGTTCTTCGTCAGAAGGATGTAAGCATTAAGGCATCTACAGGTGAGAAGATAAAGAAAGAGGATTGGGATACCAATAAGCAATGTGTGAAGGACTCAGAACCCCTGCACACATATATCAACGATTATCTATCGTTCCTCAAAAAGCAGGTACAGAAATATCTCGAGGTTACTCCTCACCAACATTTGACTGAAAAGAAGGTTAAGGCAAAAATAAGTGAGCTTGTTCAAGCGAAGAAGAAAAATGCTAAAACGAACATAGTGTCGGATGACGAGGTTCATTATCAAACAAAACAAAGAGTAACATTTATCGATCTTTTTGCTGGTGCGGGTGGATTTAGTGAGGGATTCCTTCAAGCTGAGTCAGGTGAAAACATCTATGATTTCCTAGTAGCAAGTGATATAAACGAAAACTGTGAGCTCACACATTTGGCAAGATACAACTACCAGCTTGGCATGGATGCCGAGTTTTTGAGGCAGGATATTACAGAGCCTGATTTTTTAGACAATCTTTTGAAAAAAGTTGATGGTAGGGCAGTTGATGTGGTTTGTGGCGGACCTCCTTGCCAAAGCTTCAGCCTGGCAGGAAAGAGAAAGAAGTTTGACAAGAAAGATGACTTATTTTCGCATTACCTAAATGTAATAAGGCGCCTTAGACCTAAGTACTTTGTTATGGAGAATGTTAAAGGCATTCTCACTAAGGAAGAGGGGAGGATTCAACAGATGATCGTAAAAGAGATTAGGTCAATAATTGACCTAAAAGAATTCGATAAGCTTCTAGAGTTCATTGTCGAACTCAAAAAGCTCGATAGTGAGAATAGCTTCACAATTGAATGTTTTAACCTTCGCCTTCAGTTTGAATCAGCCGAAGACAAGCGCCTCGATGAGCTTCGAGAGAAGTATTTACTCAATATAGAAAGTCGTTTTCGGTCCCTAACGCCAAAAATTGTCGATTACAAGACCAGTAAAACAGACAAAGATATTCTTACCATTAGGCACGGAATCAATCTACTCAGGCGTACAAATGAATTGGCATATATCAGGAAGAAGGTCATCAATGAGAAAGCTTATTCCGATATAGATGAAGATTTTTTTGTGGACGAGTTTGACAAATTTCTAGCGGCAATCGAACCCGATACAATTGTTGAAAAAATAAATCAATCATTTCAGAGGTTAAAGCCGAGCAAGGAGTTCAAAGAAGAAATTGAGGAAATCTTACGTGCATTGGAGATTTATACGTTCTCTTTTGATGAATGTATGGATGGACTAGAAGTGTATGCGAAAAAGGCAGGTTTAAAACTGAAATTTGATAACATTTTAGAACAGATTCGGCTTTATAAAATCGACGCGCCTTTTGTAGCACTGGCTTCGAATTATGGCGTTCCCCAAAATCGGGAACGGGTGTTGTTTATTGGCTGCAGGAAAGATCAAAAATTGATTAAGGACATTCCGGCAACTGTTAGTGAAGAGGAAAGGGTGACTGTTTTTGAAGCATTGTACGATTTGGACTTCATTGGAAATGATGACGAGAAGTT
>DASRSO010000053.1:0-11621 GCA_035656375.1 Cyclobacteriaceae bacterium
CGAGCAACCGTCTGGAACAGAATGCGGTCTTCTGCCGAAACCTGGTCGGTAGGTTTTACAAAGATCCTTCCCTGGCGGTCTGTTGTGTTGATACCGATACCCGCTGCTATCAAACCCTGGATCTGGTCCTGCAGTAATTGACGGTAGCCGCTCGGATCTTCGTTCACAATAACGAGATCAACAGGCAATCCCTTAAGATGCCAATACGCCTGTGCTTTGATCACCTGGCGCACCAATGCAAGGTTCGATGTATCGGATACCTGTAACAACACGATCGGCAAGTCGCCCGAGATGCTGTGCGCCCATAGACCCGACTGACCTCGTTGATTTTTGGAGATCACACCCGCACCGGCGCGCAGGTTGGGGTTGTGGAAAATGACAGAGCCCGCGAGCTTACCAAACAACTGCGCATCGGATTCTGTAGCGCCGATCTGTCGCAACACCACCTGGCTGTGTGTCCACGACAATTCGAATGCACGATCGCGCATGTGTCTATCCTGGTATTTATCGATCAGTCCACGACATCCGTCGAGTGTGGGGGAGATGCCAGTGATGATATCTGCAACTACGATCTCACCTGGTGCGATCGTAATCGTGTATTGAATTGCAACAACCGGGTCGAGAACAGATCCCTGCGAGCCGGACATGGGTTGGCCGTCCATTACCGCCGGATTATGGATCGACCTTCCCCGGCCGATAAATTTGCTGCGGTCTGTTTCATACGAGATCGCATTGGCTTCGGCGTTGTTCAGCTTCATCAGGTGAAACATCCACGGCGGCGTTTCTTCGTGCGAACGTGGCCGGCGTGTACAACGGATCGCATGTTGTCCTTCGATGATCTCTGTTTGAACAAAGAGGTTGCTGAAAGCAGGGTGAGCTGAATCGGCATTCGGATGAGCGAGTACTACCTCGGAATAACTGGTGACCTCGATTGTCTTCTTTGTCTTCGAGCGATTCGTGAGATGGACGCGACGTACTTCGATATCGTCTTCGGGCGACACGATGATCTCCGTGTATGTCTCTATTTCTTCGTCGCGGCGACGGAACTCGACGCGTCCCTGGGAGAAGATTGCTTCGTAGTTTTCTGTCTCCTTCAACGACGGCTGGTGTCCTGTTGACCAGTACTGTCCTTTTTCTATGTCGCGGATGAAACAGAATGATCCCCATGGGTCGCGTGTTCCATCTTCGCGCCAGCGTGTAACTGCAAGGTCTTTCCAGCGGCTGTAACCGCCGCCTGCGTTGGTAACCATAACATGATAGCGACCATTCGAAAGCAGTTGCACTTCGGGTACCTGTGTGTGCGGCGTCGGGATTACCCGGATGTCGGATGATGCTGCGACAGGCGTAATGTCTTCGGTATCGGCAGAGCCGGTATAGAAACCGGTTGTCTTCGGAACCTGCTCTTGTAATAACAACAGTGATGTTTGAAACTGAACGTCGGCTTCGAAGCGCCGCTGCATCGGTTGATTCAACAAGAGGTATTCCAACGACAGGAATGCCATGCCCTGGTGATGGGCCATGAAGGTTTGGATCACGGCACGCGTATGATCCCGCGAGAGACGAACAGGTGTATGATCGATTGCTTCGAAAAATCCATATCGACCTTCGATGCCCTCTTCGCGAAGGCGCTGCAGGTTGCGATAGCTTTCGAGCGGGTCGACCATAAGCGCCATTACGGTAGCATACGGAGCAATTACAAGATCCTGGCCCAACCCACGTTTGAAACCAAGTCCCGGTACACCGAAAGCTTTGTATTGATAAGTGAGACTATTGTCTACAAGGTTGTAACACGACTCCGAAACACCCCACGCCACTTCCTGCTGTCTGCCATACTCGATCTGTTTTTCGACGGTGCCTTTGTAAGTTTCGTCAAGGAGTGTGTTCTCATAGTTCGGCATTACGAGCAATGGCATCAGGTACTCGAACATACTACCGCTCCACGATAGCAACACCGATGTATTACCTGTGGTCGTAAGCCTGCGGCCCAATGCAAACCAGCTCTCTTCGGGTATCTTACCTTGTGCAATGGCAACAAACGTAGTGAGGCGTGCTTCCGAAGCCAGCAGGTCGTAGAAGCTCTGATCACGATGACGATCATCCACGTTGTAACCGATAGCCAGTAGTCGTTGGCTCTTGTCGAACAGGAATCCGTAGTCCATGTCGGCGAACGAATAGCATCGCTCGGCAAGACCATTGAGCACGATAATTCGTTCCTGTGCATTCTTTGCAGAGGTCTTAACGGCTTCACGGAACTGTTCGATCCACTTACGCTCGCCAGAGTACAGATCATTTTGTGGATAGCGATCGATCTCTTCTTCGAACACTTGTTCCATTTTGGCGAGATCATTCAGCGTAGGAATGCCATCAAGTAACTTGAAATTTTTAAACCGTTCAGGAACGGGGCCGATGAGATGCCACGGCGCCAGGAACTGCAGTTCGTTATATGCTTCTTCCATCTGGTTGCTGAACGAATGCACCCACCAACCGGCTTCGGTCAAATTGCTGAAATGTTCCGGGTCGACAACTTCTTTGTACAGCGACATGTATTCTTCGAGCAACTGTGTAACGAGTCGAAGCGAGGAAAGCGAGACCGGCGTTCTCTCATCAAAATATTTTTGAAATGCCTTCAGCCGTTCACGCTCATCTTTTGCGACGGCATTCATCACGTTCCCGAGCGTATCGCGAAGCCCGTGGAATACAGCAACGTCGGCGATCTTTCTCGAAGCCAGACCGTAGAAACCCTGGCGCAACGTTAAAAGATGCCCTGCAAGATTTCCGCTATCGACTGCAGAGATGTAACGTGGATTCAGTGTTCTTAATGATTGCGTATCGTACCAGTTGTAGAAGTGTCCCTGGTATCGTTCGAGTTTATCCATCGACCCGAATGTGTCGCGTGTGCGTTTTATGAGTTGCGACACGGACGCGTATCCGAAGTCTACCGCGGCAAGGTTCGACAGGAGCGACAACCCAATGTTTGTTGGCGAAGTGCGGTGTGCGATCACCGGAACCGGGTATTGCTGCAGGTTGTCGGGAGGCAACCAGTTGTCGTCGGCAGTAACGAGGTTTTCGAAGAACGACCATGTTTTTCTGGCCAGCAAACGGAGGTACTGTATCTGTTCCTGGTTCAGCTTCGACTTTACGGAAACAGTTGGCCTGCTAATGATCCACGCGATGAACGGCGCTAAAACCCACGCGACAAGAAATGGCGACGCCCAGATCAGCGCTGTTGGATTGAACACTGTGATCAGGTAAAATACTACCGCTGCGGCGACGGGCGACGTCCACATTTTTATATACGACGTTACCAGTGTTCCTTTCCGAAGTCCGGCAAATTCTGAGGCCTTCCACTCAAGCAATCGTCGCTTGCTGATGTACACCCGCCAAAGCGTACGAGCGATCGCGTCGACACTTCGAAAGGCTTCGAAAGGAAGGCAAACCAGTGTGAAAAGCGATTGAAGAATGTTCTTGTGTGTGGCGCCGATGGCGTTGTTTATGTGCTGACCGAGCTCGACTTCTTTCGGTTTATGAAATGCATTCCAGATGGAGATCAAAACAGAAGGCAACAGGGTAATTACCAACACACTCAGCGTCCAGAACCACGGATGTTGTAAGACGGTCCATCCAGCGGTGAGCAACAGTGTGAGTGCGGCGGGAACCAAGCTTCTCCGAAGGTTATCGAATATCTTCCATCGCGATAGTGCGGAGATGCGGTTGCGCTCCATCGACTTGGAGCGACCCGGAACGAATGGCAGGAACCACGGCGCAATCTGCCAGTCGCCACGTATCCAGCGGTAACGACGTTCCATGTCGGCATCGTAACGTGCAGGATATTCCTCGTACAACTGCACGTCGCTTGCGAAAGCACAACGTGCGTAACAACCTTCGAGCAGGTCGTGACTAAGTATGCGGTTATCGGGAAAACGGTTGTCGAGTGATTCTTCAAATGCAGTTACATCGTAAATGCCTTTTCCGATGAAAGATCCCTCTTCGAATACATCCTGGTAAACATCGGAAGTGACTTTGGTATAAGGATCGATGCCGGAGTCGCTTTCATTGAGTTTAGTGTAGATCGATCGTTGGGCGCGGTGCAGGCTGATGGCCACGCGTGGTTGAATGATCCCGTAGCCGTCGACTACTCTTCGCTTCTTTGGATCGATCACCGGACGGTTCAAGGGATGCGACATCAGACCAACGAGCTTCCACGCGGCCTCGCGGGGGAGTTGAGTGTCGGTATCCAGTGTGATCACGTAACGAACTGCCTCCAGTTGACGCATGTCGCCAACTATTTCTGAAAAATTCTCACGGCCTTTGCCCAGGATAAGATGATTGAGATCCGAAAGCTTACCGCGCTTTCGTTCGTAGCCCATCCAAACTTTTTCTTTCTCGTTGAATTTTCGCGGGCGATGTAATAAGTAAAACGGACCAATGTGGAGGTTTGCGTATTTATGGTTGAGCCCGATAACTCCTTTCTTGACGATATTCAACAAGATGTCGTCTTCGGGTGTCGTCTCTGCAACTGCATCGCGAAAATCAGTTAGCAATGCGAATAGAAGATTCGGGTCGTTGTTACCCAGGTATCGGACTTCTATGTCGTTTAATAATCGTTGAACCTGTTTTTGATCAGCAAGCAAAGTCGGGATCACAACGACCGTCCGTGCCTCGGGCGGAATGCCGGCCGTGTAGTTCATCCGCGGAAGCGGCCTGGGGACGACAATAAGTGTCGAGATCCAGTTGACCAATGCAAGGGCAAGGTGACTGGACGAGAATAGTAGCAGAACGGCGACAACAATCTTCAGCCAAAGCGGTTGTTCGGCGCTCACGTTCATCCAAAGTCCGAAGGAAATTGCGAGTGTGAGAACGATCGCCGAGAATGCATAAAGACCGGCCTTCATGCTGCGGCCCGCTCGTTTCACTTTCGCAAAGAAAGGCTCCTGGATCCTCGCAAGTCTTTCTGTTTCGGTTACGCCTTTCCCGATCAGGTAATATCCAACGTGTGCTCTCTTCTCATCTTTGGGATCATCGATTGCAGAATGGTGCGAGAGTTCCAGTACAAGTTTTGCAACTTCCTGTTCCGACAGGTCGCATTTCTTCGCGATCTTTTCTACCTGGTGGCGGTAGTTGTCGCGTGTGAGAAAATCCATGTATTGATATACAGGATCCTGTCGCAACACCTGTTCGACCGTGCTGATAGTTTCAACGAATTCGCGCCAGTCGGTCTTCGCGAGGAAACGCAGGCTGTTGATGCTATTGCTGACCGAGAGCTGATCGGCAGCCTGTTGTTGGTTTTCGGCCAACACCATTGAGTTGATGTTGTGACCAGTGCCGGAAAGATGCTGTTCGATCCACGTAAGTGGAAGAGAAAGATCGAGACCTTTCCACTGAAGTCGACGGGCGAATTCGGCCACGAAGGCATTAACCATGGGAGGCTTCGAGCGAGCCATGTCGGCCATGACGAGCACGAGATCTTTCGGATCACTTTCAACGATCTCGATGATGAGAGCTGCCCAGTGAGCGGCAAGAGCTGCGTCGATACGATCGATGGCAATCCGCGCAGCGACACGCCGAAGGTTTTCGAGCAAGGCGAGGCGAAGCATGATGGGAATTGCCCACAGCTCACCAATGGTAAGCTGACTAACCTTTTGATATGAGGCGATGAAACCGCTAAGACTTTGTATGTCGACGTGACCATCGCTGTGCGAGATGATCTCGATGGCGATGTCGTACACCCGCGGATAACCGGCTTGCATGCCTCCGCGGAGTTTTGGGAGGCCTTTACTGTATCCTTTGGGGAGATAGCGTTTACCTGTGCGTATCTGTTCTTCGATCAGGTAGAAGTTGTCGAGCAACCATTCACCGGCGGGGGTGATCGTTTTTTTTTCCCGTACTGTGTCCTGGAGAAGTGCGGTGACCCGGTTTAATATCTCTTCGTTTTCAGCGAGGCGTTTGAGTAATTGCTCCGGCGACTCTTCGTGGGTGATCACGTGCGACGTTGCGAGCTGCATTGCATGCTGCTCCATTTGTTCGGTACTGAAAAGCTCTGATCGGAGCGGAGGTTTTTCGTTTACCTCTTCCCGGTTTATGCCGTCTTTTTGAAAATATTGTCTTAAGGGAGAAAATAGTTCATCTATGGCGTTTGTTTTCACCTTCATACGCAGTTCGCTTCAACACTTACTTATTTGAACATCTCAACCAATTCTTCGTGCAGAAAAGGTTTGTAAAGTATCCGGAAAGCGGACGCCGATGTCTTGGGGACATCCATTGCGCTGATCAGGTTGAGGTGAACGTTGGGATAATTAACAAGTATATAGTCGGTCTTTCCCCACCCGAGGCCGTCCGGCAGATTATTATCCAGGAATATGTAGTCAGGTTTCTCTTCCTCCAGAATGCGCATGCCTTCTGCTATCGTGCTTGCTACGAAAACGTCGATCTTTTTTGAGGTAAAGAAGTTCCTCATCAGGAGGCCGAAATCCTGTTCATCGTCAACAATGAGGACTTTTTTGTTTTTCATTCAGCAGGAATTCCTTTAAAAATCCTACCAAAAAATTTTCTGAGATTAAGATATAAATCATCAATAAGGATTTTTGGGGTGGGGAGAATGCTCTACACTCAATTGTAGAACCTGCGGCTAGAAAGGGTAGCCGATAGCGATATTCAGGATAAGATTCTGCCTTCTCCAGTCGCGGCTGCCGAAATCAATTTCATCGAACACCCACCGGGGTCCTCCCTCCAGGAACGGTTTCCTAACAGGAAACGCGAGGTCGAGGCGGAGCACAAAGAAGTTGAAGTCGAACCGTACGCCGGCCCCGCTGCCAACAGCGAGCTGCGATATAAACGTGCTTCGATCGAACTGACTGCCGGGCCTCAAAGGATCGGGATTGCGAAGCCAGATGTTTCCGGCATCGGTGAACAATGCGCCCTTGAACGACTTGATGATATCGAAGCGATACTCGACAGATCCCTCCAGTTTGATATCGCCACGCTGGTCAATGAAGAACGTTCGTGTCTCTCCGGGTTGATTAATGGTAGTGTCCATGCGAACATTGTAAGTACCCGGGCCCAGCGAACGCGCCGGGAATGCCCGTACACTGTTTGAACCGCCGGCAGCAAACTGTTTTATGTACGGCATGGTCGACGAGTTGCCGTACGCATGACCAACGCCGATGATGATACGTGTTGCAAGCTTACTGTGCCTGTTGATATCGTAGTAGTAACGAAAATCGACGTCAGCCCGCGCATACTGGGAGTAGGGGAGACCAAAGAATTGTTTCTGCTGCTCTTCCACTTTGGCCACGTTTTGCGCAGCACTTAAAATATTTCCGGAAAGATCGATTGTACCCGCGAAATAGAAATTGGACTTCCTTCTTGCTTTTGGATCATACTTCACCTCGATGTCTTCCTTCATCTGGGTGTTTACCGTGAACGTGTAACGGGAGCCAAGAATGAATTGATTTTGCAGGGAGTTTGCCAGCGACGGACTTCTTCTCAACAAGCTGTCGAATGCGAGCGACCGTTGCCCAAGCTTTACGTAGCTGACATCGACCGGCCATAACTCGTGGGTCTTCAAGGTTGTTTCGCGCCACAAGAAACCGTAGCCGCCATTCATCGAGTTCAGCCTGAAATAATTCAAACGTTGCTGCAGGTTGAAACCGAGTTTGAAATTTGTTTGAGGAAGATATTTCGCCGACCGATACCTGAAGATACCAAACGGAGTTACGAAGCGTGGTATCGACAGGTTGGATTCTGCTCCAAGTTCGATCGCATTCAATGCGCCGGCTTGCTGCCGGCTGATCTGCACTTCGTAAGCGCTGTTGACCTTGATCTGCAGCAGTTCCGCGCCACGAAATGTATTACGGTTTGTAAACGTGGCTTCGAATCCCGGACCCACGAAGTTATTCGACTTCGACACAGCCTGCAGTTGCATGCGAATCGACTTCTTGAGCAACGGCGTTAAATAGATATTCGCATGAAGAGAACTCGAGTCTTCTTTGCTGGGCGTGAATTTTATGTTCACAAACTTGAAAGCCTTCAATCCCATCAGGTGACTTAACGTGTACTCTTCATCGATCCTTCGATAGAGACTGTCCTTTCGAAGGTTGATGACGTTTGTGAGAATGTATGGACGGAAGTTGTGTTGATTATCGATGTACGTATAGCCGTTGATGTTGAGCGTGTCGGCTGTTGTTGTGAGCGAGTCGTTGGCCAGGTCGTAGTTCGGATAGACGTTTATCTTGCGGACGCGCCATTCACGCAAGGCCTTGCTGGGCATGCTGCGTTCGTAATGTAGATCCAGGTCGATCTGACGTTTGCCCACAGTGCTGTCTGCATCGAACATCAGGTACCTGTCGTCGAAATAGTAGAAGCCCTGGTTCTCGAGTACTTCTTCGATGCGTTCCTGCTCGGCCTTCAGTCGTTCGAGGCGGTACCGTTGCTTCGTGCGAAGCATGGTGTTCTCTTCCATTGCCTGTACGAGCTTTGGCTCACGCAGGCTGTCGAACAGGTGCTGTTCGATCTTCCGTAGCCGGAATGGCGGATACAGGATGACTGTATAGATTGCTTTGCTGACTTTACCTTCAGTTTTAACGTCGCTTGTCACGGTAGATTTGAAGTAGCCTTCGTTGCGCACTTCGGCCTGGAGTTGCTCCGCCGTTCTTTCGGGCTTGATGTCTTTGAGCAACACTGGCTCACGACCCAATTTTCTTTTTATGAAGGAGCGAAGACCTTTCGGTTTTTTAGGTTCCCCGGCCTTGTACCAAAACCAAACGCCGGGTCGCATACCCAGTATCTTTTTATTGGGCTTCGGTGTGATGAGTTCCTGCAGATTTTCTTCGAGGCGACTTGTTCTGCCGACGTTGCCCTGTGCTTCGAACTTGATCTCTGCGCCGTCGTAGAGGCTCTCGCCTTCAGGAACAAGCTTTGTGGCCGTACACCCGGCCAGCAACGTTAACATAATTATATATAGTGTCAGGCGTATCCGCCCTTTACGGGGTTCCATTTTCATTTGCCTTGAATAACTCCCGCAGTGTATTGTAGTCCTTTATGTAGATGAGTCCCGCGCCGGTTTCCGTTAACTCTCCGTCGATCATATCGTAGTTGCTGTTCCGGAACCCAGTTAACCGAAAACGTCCGTCTTCCGTCATCTTATATTCCAGCGCAAGGTCACCGATGTAATCTGATACATTTCCAGAGCCGGCATTCTCGCCTTCGATGTCGACGTTGCCCGCGAGCTTCACTACGAGTCGATTGCCAAACAGGCTTTTTGAAACGCCGAGTTGTGCTTTTGTTGTTGCTTGTGTTCCTCCTTCGAGCGATGCCTGTTCATATGATTTAATGTCGACAGACAATTGAACGCCTTTGATATTTTGCGATAGCTTATTCAGTTGATCTGAAAGAATCCTGCTCACGCTCGTTCTTGCGGCACCCGATGCGCCTCCGCCACTCGAGCCGGCCAGCGGATTATCTGCAACGAAGCGTTTCAAAATTATCAGCGCAAATACCTGCTTGTTCAGATCCGATTCACGTGAATTGATATCCTGTAATTTTGAATACAACATGCCACCGAAAGCATTCCGTTTGTCGGCGGGCATATCGAGTGCGAAACTTATCTGTGGCGAAAGCAGTTGCCCTTTGATGTTCAGGAATACCAGGAACGGCAGACGTTGATTGAAATTTGTATTCGTTGTAGCATCACCAACCATCAACAGTTCAAGCGGCGACGTCTCGACGAGATTGCTCGCACGGATATCCATTGCAGCATTCATCGGGTCGCCCGACCATGTGATCGTGCTTCCCTTTTCGATATCAAACTTGCGCTTGACAAGGTTGTAGAACGAGAGATTGGAAGAACCTTTTGTGATCTCATAACGCCCGGAGAGAGTCATGTTACCGGTGGCGGTCATGTCGAACGTGAGGCTGGAATTTCCCTGTACCGTTAGTTTGTCGCCGGTGATCGGGTCGACAACAATGTTGAGAATTTCTTTGTCGGTGAGCTCGATCACCGCACTTACTTCCATGCTCGTGGCTGTCGAGCGGGTACTGTCTTCCTGCGCAAGTTTCGCCAGGAACGGATCGCCTTCGGCATCTTTATCCACGAATGTCACGATGCCTTTTGCTTCGAGTACACCTTTTTCACTTGTAGGTACGATGTACGTGAGATTGGTGTCTTCGCTGAAGCCGAGTTTCAATTCAGCTTTCGGTTCGTCGGCGCTTCCGCTGATACGTGCAGTTGAATTGATCTTCACCTTTCCGTAGAACAACTCGTTGTCACCCTCGCGTGTGTCGAGCACCTGGAAGTTCTTCGTAGTAAGGGTAAGATCGAAGGTGGGATTCGTGTAGTTGGTGATCTTCACGTTCCCTTTTAGCTGTGCCGTGTTGTTGTTCGCATCCGCGATCGTAAAGTTGTTCAGTGAAATATTGTCGTTCTTGATAGAGATGGTCTCGTTCTTTAATTGATACTGGCTGTTAAGAAATGTAGACACAACGCTTACTTCACTGAATGTCAGGTTGCCTGTAACGTCGGGGTGCGTCGGTTTACCTTTCACCGTCATCGATCCTTTAAGCAAACCGGTTGCATTGGTGATCTGGCCCATCGAGAAAGCCTGGACCGCTTCCATGTTCAGTTGGTGGATGTCGGCCACCAGGTCGAGTACCTCGCTGCCCTTCGGCCCGCCGTAATATCCCTTCGTGTCGAGATTCGTTCTGTTTCCTCGGAGGTTCATCGCCACGTTGTAGCGATCCTGGCTGTGATCGAGACCTAGCGTGAGATCGCCGATCGGTATCTGCAGGATGGTTAGACCCGCGATCGACAGCTTTGAGTTAAACTCACCGCTTGCTGCAGTTGTAAACTTGAAGTCGCCATTCAATTCACCGCTGGCTGGCACCACTCCCTGGATCACTCGCGTCAGGTTGCTGAGTTCAAGTTCTTCGAACCTGATGGTTATCGCCGGATCCTTACGGGTATCGCCGATCATGATCACCTTCTGTTTATTCTTCATGATCTCGAAATGGTTCACTGCAACAACTCCACTTCCTACCGACAAAAGATTGTCGCCAGGAACATTCCAGGTAGAATAGTTAAGAATCATTCCCGTGTCAAGGCGAATGTTCATCAACTGATCTGCACGCGCAATGCTCGCACCTACCGAATACTTCTTCTCTTCGAGCGAGTCGAGGATGTTCAGGGAAGTTTTGATGGAATCGTCGGCAATTGCCCCCACGAGATTTACCTCGTGAACGGTAAGCGTATCGGCCTTCACATTCTTTAGCTTGGCAAGGTAACGGAAAGCACTGCTGTCGGAATCCACCAAAAAGATAAGTGAATCAACGCCCATACCGTCGTATCTCAACTTGGGCATTCTGAATTCGAGGTCGAGCTTTGCATCGCGGCTGTCGAACTCACCGCGAATAACTCCCGGCGTAAACGGGTCGAGCTCGGGCACGAGGACTTCCGTAATCAGATCGGTATTTGTGATCTTCAGGTCGAACGTAAAATTCTGCGGAGGCCCGTCGGGCTTCGCTTCCTTTTTCCCGTTGGAAAAATACCGTTGGAAGTGCGCCTGTAACACTTCACCCACGCTGAATATGATGAAGCTCCCTTAAAAGTCTCCCGATAGAATATAGGAGCG
>DASRSO010000054.1:0-58375 GCA_035656375.1 Cyclobacteriaceae bacterium
TGGAACTTGTTCGAAGCCTGCTGGTCGTCGATTCGGGTGGTTGCCACCCATATCTGCGGTGCCGCTTCGAGCACACCTTTCGGGAATACGAAGATGAAGTTCGGAGGGTCTTTGGGCCAGTCGACCTTGCGAATACCGGCGATGTGAGCCATGATGGGAACACCCTGTACGTCGAAGATCAATGAGTCGCCGATATTAACTTCGAGAGATTCGTGCATGCCTTCGGATATCGTTACCCAAACAGAATCAGGTTTATTTTTCTTCAGCGAATGCAGTTCTCCTTTTATAAGTTCTTCCGAAGCGTTCAGGCTATCGCGATAGGTTACCCGGTACTCGCGCGTAAGCGCCCAGTTTGGAATGTGATCCGAAGTGTCGCGCTGTAGTGAATCGATCGTCTTTCCCTTCACCTGTGCCAGGCGACACGTAATGATCGGCACGAGTTGATTCACCGGCAGGTTCTGCTCCTTCATCAGGTCAACCACACCATCTCTTTGGGAAGGCTGAATATCGAACAATATCGTGTTCGATTGATTTTCGTTGCCCGTATAAGCTACCTGGTCGAGCAGGCTGTTCTGAATAATATTCAATGTTGCAATGATGAACGCACCCAGCCCGATCGTAACCAGCAACGCCTGCGTCTGGTTGTTGGGACGGAAGAGATTAGAAAGTGCATGACGCAATACAAACGTTGCCTTCGAAGGGAAGAACTTCCTTGCGAGCCACAATATGCCTATCGCCACAAGAGTAAGAAGACCTAGTGCAGCGATAATGCCCAATGCGAACGACAGTCCATACAGGAAGCTGGATGTTTGATATGCAGCCGCCAGTATGGGGAACAGTAGGATCAACGTGATCACTACGATCCGCGCGCGCGAGAATATCCGTCCCGGTTCGAAATCTGCCCGCAGCACAGTGAGAGGCGGAACAAACCGCACCGATATCAGCGGAAGCACAGTAAAAAGAATAGACACAATAACTCCAAGCAGCAAACCCTCTGTTACCGCGCCCCACGATATCCCAAACTTCAATTCGATCGGCACGAAATCGGCAAACACGAAGGGCACGACCTGCTGTACACCCACGCCCAACGCGGCGCCTATCACGCTTCCAAGCAAGCCAAGTATCGCAACCTGTATGAAGTAAATATTGAATGCCTGCCACCCCGACGTGCCCACACACCGCAGCACGGCTACCTCCTCCCTTTTCTCACGCGCATAGATATGAACCGAACTGGCAACCCCTATACATCCAAGTATAAGTGCCACGAAGGCCAGCAGCGAAAAGAACCGATACACGGTCTGGAAGTCACGACCGAGATCTTCTTTCCGCGTCTCAACAGTCTCGAGCCAGTGGCCATACTTACGGAGCATGGGTCTCAGCGTCTTCGATTGAGCATCAGTCACTTCATCGGAGGGAGTTTTGAAAAAGCGTTTGTATGTAACACGACTCCCATACTGGATCAACCCTGTAGAGTCGAGGTCTGATTGTGATATGTAAACCGATGGCGTAAAGGTCGAGAGTATTCCACTGCCTCCGGGAAATCTTCTTACCACCCCAGCAACACGAAAGTACAGGTTGCCGACCTTGAGCGAATCGTCGGTACTTACTTCGTATTGACTGGCAAGCGATTCGTCGAGCATTGCCCATTTGCCGGTCTTTACTTTTTCGTAAGAATCCTCGGGGATGGTTTCGATCTTGCCGTAAAAAGGGAAGTTGCCGTCCAGGGCAACTAATCGCACGAGCCGCGACTGGCGCGACTGCTCGTGCATGAACATCACCATCGAAGCCATCTCCGACTCGGAAGCCTGTTCTAATTTGGTGGAGTCGAACGCGGCAAGGATCGCCGGCTCGAATTTCTTGTTGGCATTGGCAACCATATCGGCGCCAAGCAATTCCTTTGCGTTACGATCGAGGTCGTTTTGAAGAGAGTAGTTCAACGAACCGATCGAAACAACTGCCGTAATACCCGTGATCAACGATGCGGTGAACAACATCAATCGCGATACGTTGTGTCTCGCGTCGCGCCATGCCATTTTCCATACCCATCCGTCGGTCAGTATGCTTTTGGTCTTGCGCTTTATCTTAATGATGTATTCAATCATACGGCGGTCAATAGTTCCTCAACAATTTTTCCGCCCTTCATTCTCAATATTCTTTCGGTGCGTTGTGCGAGCTCGAGGTTATGCGTTACAAGGACCAGCGTTGTCTTCTCCTCACGATTCATTCCAAACAGCAACTCGGTAACATGATGTGCATTCTCTTCGTCGAGATTACCTGTGGGTTCGTCTGCAAACAGGATCTTGGGGCTGGTGATGAAGGCCCGCGCCATTGCAACACGTTGTTGTTCGCCGCCGGATAACTGTGAAGGATAATGATGAAGTCGCTCGGCAAGTCCCACGCGGGCCAGGAGCTCTTTTGCCTTGGGCTCAACGTTCTTCTCGCCACGAAGCTCGCAAGGCACCATCACGTTTTCGATGGCCGTGAGCGTGGGCAGCAACTGGAAGTTCTGGAACACGAAACCCACAAACTGGTTGCGAATGTATGCGCGGTCGTCTTCGCTCATGGCATTCAGCCGGAAGCCCATAAGCGAGATCACCCCGCTCGAGGGAATGTCGAGGCCGGCGCAAAGGCCAAGGAGCGTCGTCTTGCCGCTGCCAGAAGGTCCGATGATCGAAAGTGTTGTGCCCTGGACGGCAGTAAAAGAGACGCCTTCGAGGACGGTGAGCTTCCGGTCGCCTGAGGAATATGTCTTAGACAGGTTTTCTGCAGCTAGTACGGTTTCTGGCATAGTTTTTAAAGAAATGAAAGAAAGTTAATATTCACGATTTTTACAGAATATTTAGACTCTTTAACTATGGTCGGCAAACTCCTCGCCATTATTGCAGCAAGTCTCGCATTGTTCTCTCCCGCTCCGCCGAAGAATATTCTCTTTTTTGGCGATAGTCTCACGGCGGGCTACGGGCTGTCGACCGAAGAGGCATTCCCGGCTCTCCTCGAAAAAGAGCTCAACAAGACGTCGCAGCAGGTGAAGGTGACCAATGCGGGTCTGAGTGGCGAGACATCGGCCGGTGGACTAAGCCGTATCGACTGGATCTTGCGGCAGCCGGTTGACATATTCGTGCTGGAGCTCGGCGCTAACGATGGACTCAGGGGTTTACCGTTGGACCAGACGAGGAAGAACCTTCAGGCGATCATCGATAAAGTGAAAGCAAAGCACCCGAATGTGAAGCTGGTCCTGGCGGGAATGATGGTGCCACCAAACCTGGGCAAGGAGTATACGAGTGAGTTCAGGAACATCTATCCGGACCTTGCGGCGAAGAACAAAGGCACTCTTGTTCCATTCTTGCTGGAAGGTGTTGCGGGAGATGAGAAACTCAACCTACCGGATGGGATCCATCCGAATGTAGAGGGGCACAAGATCGTTGCGAGGAATCTTGTGAAGGTTATTGGCCCGTTGATACAAACCGCAGAACAGCAGAGCAAATGAATGTCGAACAGAGGAATACATGAATGTCGAACTGCAGAAGTGGCCGCAGACTTAAGGTAACTTACAGGTTGAACGAAGGCTGAATGTACTTCTGCGGTTCTAAATTCATGTATTCCTCTGTTCTGCGGTTCAAAGACCCTGCGCTATAAGATCAACCCATTCCGAGTACATCTTTCCAGAGGGGTGAAGTCCATCTTCAGCAACCAGGCCCGGGTCGTTGAGTCCCTTTCGGGAGATGTCTGTTATATAATAGTATGCCACTCCGTATTTCCCGGTAGTTTCTTTAATGATCGCATTATACTCATCGATCTCTTTTGAGATCTGTTGTTGTTTCGGTTTGCCGTATGGAGTATATCCGTAGTCGGGGATCGATACCACGAACACATTTTCTTTTTTACCACCTGCCAGTTGAATAGAAGTTTTGAGAAGGTCTTCGAATTCAACTTTGAACTGCTCGATCGGTTTTCCCTGGTACTGATTATTGACCCCGATGAGTAACGAGACGAGTCCGTATTCGTTTTTGAGTTTGGCGATGTTGATGGCATTCTTGAGGTTATCGGTACGCCAGCCGGTTGTTGCGATGATCTTTGGTCCCTCGATGTTGCGGCCTTTTTTGCGAAGGACCTCGGCGAGTTGCACGGGCCATCGTTCATTTTCCGCGACGCTTTCGCCTATTGTGTAGGAGTCGCCGAGGGCGAGGTATTTGATGGGGGTTTGCGACATAGCGTAGAATGAGAGTAAGGTCAGGAAAAGGATAAGGGATTGTGAAATCGGTTTCATTTTGCGAATCAATTTACGCCATTGCGATTAGCCAAATACCATTAATTTTGCACCCCTCGGAGAGATGCCAGAGCGGTCGAATGGGCCGGTCTCGAAAACCGGTGTGCGGGCAACTGTACCGAGGGTTCGAATCCCTCTCTCTCCGCCCTATTTGCCTTCCATTCTTATATTTTATAAGGTTAACCATACAAAACCTCCTAAAAACAATCACTATCAAGGTCTTTATACGCATTGAACAATCTCCAAAAAGGTGACCACTCAAACCTGAAAAATTATCAAAATTTACAAGCATGTTTTACCCCTCTTTTTAAGAGCCCAAAGTTTTTATTATTGCCTTGTTTCCTTAATTTGGAAGTTCGATTAAGAAGAGAATCCTGACACCCTATGGATTTAGAGTTGTTCCTCAAAGCCGACACATGGCTTGCCTTGCTTACTCTATGCTTTCTTGAAATTGTCCTGGGGATTGATAACATCATCTTCATTTCAATTGTATCAAATAAGCTCCCCGAAGAGCATCGTGCCCGCGCACGCAACATAGGTCTCGCACTCGCAATGATCGTGCGTATCTGTTTCCTCCTCGGAATCACCTGGATCATCACATTCACCGAACCACTATTCACCATACCCAAAAACTTCATCATGGCCCACGCCATGGCTTTCAGCGGTCGTGACCTGATCCTCGGCTTCGGCGGGCTTTTCCTCATCGCGAAAAGCACCATGGAGATCAACCATGAAATGGAAGGCGAAGACAGTGAAGACGGGGAAAAGAAAAAAGGCCCGGCAGTCACCCTATCCGGCACCATCCTGCAAATCATCCTGCTCGACATCATATTCTCCTTCGACTCGATCCTTACCGCTATCGGTATTGTCGACAAGGTTATTATCATGATCATCGCCGTCATTGTTTCGATATGCGTGATGATGTTCTTCTCCGGTGCCATCAGCCGTTTCATTCAACGACACCCCTCGATGGAAGTACTCGCCCTCGGATTCCTTATCCTGATCGGTTTCATGCTCTTCCTCGAATCGCTGCACTACGTAATCCCTAAAGGCTATATCTACTTTGCCGTTGCATTCTCGTTGCTCATCGAACTCACCAACATCCGCGTAAAGAAGAAACGAGGCGACAAAGCAACCCCCGTCAAGCTCAAGAAGGGATACACCGACGAAGAGCTCAACGAAGCTGTTGAAGAAAAAGAGGAAAAAGTAAGCTAGCTACACGAATGGATCCGAGTTACCCGATCGGCAAGTTTCAACCACAGGAAACTTACACTGCCGAAGAAATATCTGCTTTTATTACCCGCATCGAAGCCCTACCCTCAAAGCTGGAGGCCGCCATCAAGGGAATGACCGACCAGCAGCTCGATACCCCCTACCGCGACGGCGGCTGGACCGTAAGGCAGGTAATACACCATGTGCCCGACAGTCACATGAACTCCTACATCCGCATCAAGTGGACACTCAGCGAAGACACACCAGTTATCAAAGCATACAACGAAAAGGCCTGGGCATTGACACCCGAAACAAAGATGCCTCCCGATATTTCGATCAACTTCCTGAAAGCACTTCACGTGAAGTGGACCACTCTCATGCGCAAGCTAACCCCTGCCGACCTGAAGCGTGAATTCATTCATCCCGACAATCCAGGAAAGAAGGTACCTCTCGCCCGACTCGTACATCTTTATGCCTGGCACGGCGACCATCACCTTGCGCACATAACCGGTTTGAAAGAGCGTATGGGATGGAAGTAGGTCACGTTTACCGGCCTCCTTTCCCACTCATCAACGGACATATTGAAACCATTTACCCTGCCCTTTTTCGGCGGGTGAAACTGAAGGGCTTCCAGCGCGAACGCATAAAGACGCCCGACAACGACTTCCTCGACCTCGACTGGCTGACCCGCGGTGCCGATAAGCTTGTAATCGTTTCGCACGGCCTCGAAGGAAACAGTCAGCGCGCCTACATGAAAGGTATGGCTAAGGTATTTTACGATGCCGGCTACGATGCCCTTCTCTGGAACTACCGTGGTTGCAGTGAAGAAATGAATTACCAGCTGCAGTTCTATCATAGCGGGGCGACCGACGATCTTGACCTCGTTGTGAAGCACGCTGCGACAAAGTACCGCTCGATATTCATGGTCGGCTTCAGCCTGGGTGGGAACCTGACTTTAAAATATCTTGGCGAGAAGCCCGATACCGCGGTGAGGGGTGCGGCGGTGTTCTCCGTACCGCTCAATCTCAGGACAAGCTGCGAGAAGATCTCTGAGCCCGCGAACTTCCTTTATGCGAACAGGTTCCTGGTAAGTCTCAAGAAGAAGATCGTTACGAAGTCGAAGCTCATGAAGGGGCTCGACACAAAAGACATTGACGAACTTTTTACGTTGTATGACTTCGACGATCGATATACCGCGCCACTTCATGGCTTTAAGGATGCAACCGCTTATTACGAAGCCTGCAGCGCGATCCATTTTTTGAAAGAGATAAGGGTGCCGGCGCTGATCGTCAATGCGCTGAATGATCCGTTCCTGAGCAGCGATTGTTATCCGAAGGATGTGAGCAATCCGAACGTGCACCTGGAGTTTATTGAACGGGGCGGGCATGTTGGCTTTGCTCAGTTCAATCAAAATGGGCTATATTGGTCGGAATGGCGGGCGTTAAACTTCGCGCAGCAGCTATTTGGTAGATAATGTTTGACCGATACTCTTTGGCGGCAAATGCCGATCAGCTCCAGGCTTTCTTTTCAATCGATCCTCATGGGTTGGGAAAGCCTCGTTACAATGCTGCGCCGGCACAACTGCTTCCCGTGATCACGATGGGCAGCCCGGGGCTGTCGCATTTTTATTGGGGCACGGCGCCGGAGTGGTCGAAGAACAAACCTATTGGCGAGAAGATCATCAACACGAGAATAGAGCAGATCGCGGAACGTCCGGCAATCCGCAAGCAAATGCGGAAGTCGCGTTGCATTATTCCTGCGGATGGTTTTTATGGATGGAAGAAGGTTGGGAAGAAAACGGCTATCCCCTATCGATTCGAGATGAAGCCGAAGGGTTTGTTTGCGATGGCGGGAACGTGGGAGGAATACGATGATGAGGAGGGCAACATGATCTATACATTTACGATCATCTCGGTGCCTGCGGGGGGCAGTGCGGCGGCAATTTGCGAACGGATGCCAGCGATATTGAATAAAGAAGAGTTAGCAGTCTGGATGAATGCACAATCGGATGAGGATTCTTTGTTAAGATGCCTGCATCCTTACGAAGGAAAGATGGAGCACTTTTCGGTGTCGCCCAGGATCAACGATGTGAATGCCGATGATGCGACGATGATCATGCCGGCGCCCCCGGCGGATCAACATGGGAATCTGACGTTGTTTAGTTAAAATCCGTCGTCTTCTTTTTTCGCGTCTTCCTTCTTCTTTTCTGGGGCGGCTGGATCTTTCTTCTTACCACCAAATAGTCCTTTCAGTCCTTTCTTCGGAGGCGGAGCTGCGGTGGTGTCGGTAGGAATTAAAGGTTGCTCTTCGACAGCTGTCGAGTCGTTCTTGTTTTTCTTGAACAGGTTTTTGAAGAAGCCGGCAAGTCCTTTCTTCTTGCCTGATTTCGCTGCTGCCTTAGCTTCTTTATTCTTGTTCTGTGTTTCCATTGCAGCGCGCACATCGGGGAGAACGAGCTGATCGCGGAAGTACCACATGTAAATATCCTGGTCGACGTTGTACTTCTCTTTTGTTTTTGTGATCGCATACACACTGTCTTGCGGGGCGGCGGCGGTGCTATCGACCACATCACTTTCAAGCATAAGCTTGTCGCCCTCCTTATCGATCTTCATCGAATCGGGGATTACAGGAAAGACAGGCTTCATCTCGACTGTTTTGAGACCGCGCATCTTTTTGCGATACGATTCGGGAACGGCGACGAGGTATTTTGTTTTGCTGGCGGTGAGGATCTTGGGAGTTGAGTCTTCCTTGAAGTAGCTGAACTTCTTTCGGAGGGTTTCTTTATCGTAGATGAACGAGCTCTGATATGCAGGGCATATCATCTTCTGGGTGCATGCTGATCCTAAAAGGATGAACAGGCCGGCGAAGAGGGTAAGGACTCGGGTCATCTTACGTGCACATAGTGCGCACAATCAGCAAAAATAACGAAATTGAGGAAAGATTATTTTTATTGTTATAATTAATTGATTATCAATAAATTGAACTTAATTATGTGAATTATTACTTCAAATAGTGCTATGCGAACAGAAGTTAGGCCGGATTTGAGTACCCTGCATGGAGTCAATCCATATTAGACAACTGAATTCATGCGGCTCCAACCGTGGCATAAGTTTTAACTAAATACAAATCTTGGCTGCTCAGAAATCACAATGCCGGTAAATCGGCAAGTCAGCAAATGCTTTACAAGTCTTTCTGAACCGTAAATACCGTCGAAGCGTGGCTTGAACAAATCAAGAGATTTATCGAAGTTGTTAGATAGTACCAGATTATCGGAAGTCACGAACGCGCCGTCACGGAGGCGTGACACATAGTCAGCTGCGTCATTAACAATTACATGGCGTTTACCAACAATTTCATTCCCACTATAAAATAGTGATTTCGTAAAATCTATTATCTCGAACCCGATAAGTGGAGAAAAAAAGAGAAAATACTTTTCATCTACAAGAATTGACTTATCAAATAGCTCAACAGGAATATAGTAGTGTCGCCCCAGATTGTACTTTTCAATTTCGAATTTAACTTTTTCCCGAATTATAAATGGACATCCCATAAAGTTCGGTGAAAATGAAACAAAATCATTAAGCTTCGCTTTCTTATTGATTGAGCATCTAAGTATCCACGCGGGATCTGGAACGTAATCGCTCCTCTCAAAGTATATTCGACTATCGAAGAAATGGAGGATGGCTTCATACATTGACTCCGATTGCGCTCCGAAAAATTCGACTTGTGGATCCCCGCTTGCTCCTGTAACTTTTATGTCGGTATTAAGTCTTATTCGATAAAATCCCATACTACTTATTCATGCGCTTAAGGCCATCATTCAAGTTGAACGTCGTCCTCGCTGTCGCGCCCTTCGTATTTCAGGAAGCCATCCTCCCTCCACTCACAGGCCCCGAAAAATATTTGATTACTTCCCAACCGGCTTTTTCTTCTTCTTCATCGGGAACTCAAATCCCATCCGCACATTGAGCTTGTCGGTATACGGGCTGTTGTCGTGGTCGTCGAAGATGTTGTACAGGATCTGCACATTACCATTTACCCTTCCTATAAACTTGTAGTCCTTCTTCAATCCCACAAACGCGCTCCACACCCACTGACGGGTGCCTGCATCTGGTGAAAGGTTGTTCAGGGGTATAACGGCATTCATTTTCTCCAGTTCTGCCTTTACTCCAAACCCTTTCTTAATCGAATAGTTTACAAAAACGCGGGGCCCGTAAATTCGATCTGATGAAGAAAGCTTGTTCCATTTCAAAAATGAGAATCTTTCATTCCAGCCTGCACCTGCATTCAGGTGACCAGTGACCCGGTAAGCAATAACAGGGTTAAAGTCTACCATGAAATTATTTGCCTTCTGAAACTGTAACGTAACTCCCGGCACCAACCTCTCAATAAAAGGTTTGCCTTTCATAGGGTTCGGTGGACGTTTCGGGATCTCGGCAAGATTCTTTACTTCACCATACTTCGATTTCACCTTCGACATTTTGTCCATCGCTTCTTTCAGAACCTGCTCCTTTCCGGCAAAGTGATCCGTTGCTTTCTTCATCACCTCCTGCTTACCCATAGCTTTCAACGCCTCCGGATTCTTCCCCTTGTCAACCATTTCCCTGGCTTTATTAAGCTCTCCCGTTTGTGCTTGAAGCTCCTTTATTTCATCGAGTGACTTCGCCTTATTCTCTATTGCGTCAGGGATCTGCTTTACTTCTCCTACATTCCCCTGCGCGATGTTTTTAACATCACCTTCGTACTGCTGCACTTTGTCGGTCGCCTTATTGAGATCGCCCACTTTTCCCTGTACGTTTTGTACTTCGTCGATCGATTTCACTTTGTCGATCTGTTGCTGCGGAACGCTTTTAAGGTCGTTGGCCTTTCCCTTCAGCTCATTTACCTCGCCCATTTGATCCTTCAGTGGATTGTCGACGTCGCTCAACGGATTCTTAACATTGACGTCGCTCCCGGGTAGCTTAAGATCCGGCGAATTCAGGTCAGGTTTTTTTACGCCATCGATGTTGAGATTCCCTGGAATGTTGGCATCGGCCCCTCCCTCGCTGCGCATCAGGTTGAGCTTATCGTTCACTTTACTTTCAACAGTGTTGATGGGCTTGTTGATCCGGTCTTCTAAGCGTTGCGCCCGTTCCCTGGCATTTTGTACATATTTCTGGGGACCAAGCTGTTCAAGGCTGTCGAGCTTGCGCTTGTACCGATCGGTGGGAAGGTTGAGGCCTCTGAGGCTGTCGATCTTGTAAGTAAGGCCCGACTTCATAGAGTCGTAATCATTGAGCGCTTTGAGAGAGTCGGGTTTCTCGAACTTCTTTCTTTTGAGCTTTGAAGCGAGATTGAGATTAGGATTGGCGAGGTTGTTTATCCTGCCCTGTATAGAATCGATCTTGTTGTTTATGCGAGAGGATGCAGAGTCGTATTTGGTGGTCGGACTCTTTAGAAGGCTGTCGTACTTATGGGTAATGGAATCGGGTGCCTGCGCTAAACAAAGATTGGCCAGGCATGTGAAGATCAGGAGAAACAGGGCAGATTTCACGGGAATAACGGACCATAATTTACACTAATTCACGCGGCTGGCGGCTAAAACCTTGCTGCCCTAACCCAAAAGAGTTATCGAGAAAACACTATATAAGCTATATTAATACACTGGAATTCAATTGGTTAGGAAGTCACTAACTTCGCCAGGTAATATTGTTATTGGAAAGTCTCTGTGAAATCATACTGATCCTTTACCGGAGCAGTCAACTATCTGGTATCGGGAAGTTAAATTCCCATAATTATATGTAAACCTCATTGCAAAATGACTAAGGGCCAAAAAAATCCGGGGCCAGAATTGCCTTTCATTTTTTAAGTTTTTCCCTCTCTTTCTTCGTCAGCCCCTTCACCACCAACTCATACGAACCATCAATCCACCCCTTCACCAATTTATCCCCCACCCCTCCATCCATCACCACACTCATCCAATGTTTTTTGTTCAAATGATATGCCTCCACCACCGAAGTATATTGCTCGCGCAACTCCGCTCCCACTTCGGGCACCACCTTTAAACTTATTGCAGCGAAAGTATTCAGATCGGTCAGGGCAAACATCTTGCCCATAACTTTCATAACAAGTACATCAGGACCGAAGGGTGTTTCTTCCGTTACTCCCGGCTTCGATAAACAGTAGGTCCTGAACGACTCTATGTTCACAAACGGGGAAGTATTACGAGCTTGAAGATAAGATAGATCACACCCGCCAGGAACACAATGATCGAGATCTTGTTAACCCCATGCATCATCCGGATGTTGATGTTGTTCGGACGATTCGGATCCTTCTTACGAAAGAAATAACCTCCTACCTCTCCCAACGAAAAAAAGTCTTTAAGTGAATTCTTTTTCTTTTCCATGGCTATCTCAGTTAGATTCTATCCACGCACCATCTTCCCTTATCAATCCAATTAGTTCATCCACTGCCTGTGCCGAAGGCACATTACGCTTCACTACTTCCTTGCCCCTGTACAATGTAATTCTTCCGGGCCCCGAACCTACGTAACCATAGTCTGCATCCGCCATCTCGCCCGGTCCATTCACAATACATCCCATAATCCCGATCTTGATACCCTTCAGGTGATTGGTACGCGAACGGATCTTCGCCGTGGTTTCCTGTAAATCGAACAATGTTCTACCACACGACGGACACGAAATGTACTCTGTCTTGGATATCCTGGTCCGTGTTGCCTGCAGGATGTTGAACGCAGTCTCATTAACAATTTTATCGCCTCCACAGTTTTCGGCAGAGATTAAAAGTCCATCGCCAAGACCGTCGAGCAACAAACCTCCCATGTCGGTGGCCGAATACAACTGGAGTTGTTCCACTGTAAGGTCTTTGTAGGCTCTACCGATGATCACCGGCACATCGCATTTGTTGTTCATGAGTTCCACAAACATCCTTCGCTGCTCCGGCATGCCGTGATTATTATGAGTATCGATCAGCAACACAGCCGTAGGATCGGCATTCAACATTGCGATCAGCTGTGCGTCGAGATCCTTCAGGCAGGCATGCACGAAATTCAACGTATCGGACCTCGTTGCGGCCGTACGATAGTTCTTTTGATCGATGAATGGATACGTGCGCGGCCTGTCCTTCTGCGTGAGCCATGTCTTGTGATTATAGATCAATCCGAGTGTACCCGGGATATCGAACTCAGCAACATTATCGCCCACGAAAACATAGTCGCACGCCATGTCGGTTATATTCCACTTGTCGAGCGGCACGGAATAATGATAGCCCAATGCAAACAAAGAAGCAGGTGTAACTTTGTCTTTATTCGAATAATCGGCTATAATTCTTGGCACCTGGTGGCTACCAATATTAACAACCTCTCTCGCAGCCCGTCGCGTGTATTCGAAAGGATTGATCGGGTAGGTTGTGATCTCGGGAATGGGATCGTGTCCTGCACGTTTGTCGTACCGTGAGGCCAGGGTCTGAGCTACGGGCACCTCCGCTTCAGGCTCTTCTGTCAACGATACCCGAATGGTATCACCCAAACCATCTTCCAGTAAGGTACCTATTCCTACAGACGACTTTATCCTTCCATCTTCACCATCGCCCGCTTCGGTTACACCGAGGTGCAACGGGTAAGGCTGAAATCCTTCCTCGTCTAACTTTTGAACCAACAGGCGATATGCTTGTACCATCACCTGGGGGTTGCTCGACTTCATCGACAACACGATGTTGAAGTAGTCGAGGTCTTCACATATCCTCAGGAACTCGAGTGCCGACTCCACCATGCCCAGTGGCGTATCGCCATAGCGGCTCATGATGCGATCCGACAACGAACCGTGATTAGTTCCGATGCGCATCGCCGTTCCGTACTCCTTACAAATCTTCACCAGTGGCGTAAACTTCTCTCTAATACGATCGAGTTCTGCTTCGTAAGACGACTCGGTATAGTCAATCGTTTCGAATCTTTTCTTGTCTGCGTAGTTGCCGGGATTTATACGAACTTTTTGCACGAGTCTCGCGGCGAGCTCGGCAGCATTAGGTGTAAAATGAATGTCTGCAATAAGGGGAACATCATAGCCCCGTGCCTTCAACCCTTTACGGATTGCTTCGAGATTCTGTGCCTCTTTGATGCTTGGCGCGGTGATACGAACATACTCGCAGCCGGCCTTTATCATCCGGATCGATTGTTCGATAGAGCCTTCGGTATCCATCGTATCGATGGTAGTCATCGACTGGATACGGATGGGATTATCGCCGCCAACGCCCACACCGCCAATGTCGACCGCACGGGTTCTGCGACGGCTGTATTTGACGAGGCTGTTGCAATAACTTTTAAGCTCCGTAAGGGATTTCATAATGTTATTCGGCTGCCTTTAGTGTTCTCATCACCTTATTTGAGAAAACAAAATCATCCAGCTCTTTTACTCCCGAATTCACAATATTATTATTCGATCCTTCCCACAATTTCGAACCCTTGTAAAGGAACATGATCTTCTCGCCGATACCCATCACTGAGTTCATATCGTGGGTTACCACCACCGTGGTAATATTGAATTCCTTGGTGATCTCGAGGATCAACTCGTCGATGACGATCGAAGTTTGGGGATCCAGACCTGAGTTGGGTTCGTCACAAAAAAGGTAGTTCGGATTATTAACGATCGCCCTGGCAATGCCCACGCGTTTCTTCATACCTCCGGAGATCTCGGAAGGCATCTTTTTATTGACTCCTTCGAGGCCCACACGCTTGAGACAGAAATTGACGCGTTCCATTTTCTGATCGTATGGCATCTTTGTGAGAACATCCAGCGGGAACATTACGTTCTGTTCCACATTCTTCGAATCGAACAACGCTCCACCCTGGAACAACATACCGATCTCGCGACGAATCTCGGCCTTCATTTCCTTGTCGGCTTCCGTGAAATTCCTGAGATCGTAAAAAACATTACCGTCATCGGGATGAACAAGCCCCACAATGCATTTCAGCAACACGCTCTTTCCTGTACCCGAAGATCCAATGATAAGATTGCACTTTCCTTTTTCGAACTCACCACCGATATCCGAAAGAACGGTCTTCCCATTAAACGATTTCGAAATATGATTGATCTTGATCATAATTATTCGAAGAAGAGTTCGGCGAGAAAGTAATCAGCCAACAACACCGAAATAATACTGCTCGTAACGGCCGATGTCGTTGATATACCTACTTCAAGCGCACCACCGTGTGTAAAATATCCTTTGAATGACGATACCGACGCAATAAGAAATGCAAACACGAACGATTTTGTGAGGGCAAACGTGATCATAGTTGCGTTGAATGAATAGCGAACGCCCTGGATATATTCTGTAGGTGTTACGATGTTTGTAAGCGTACCCACAAGATATCCGCCCACAAGTGCACACACACCCGCGAGAATCACCAACATCGGGTACATCAGCATCGAAGCAACAATTTTCGGCAGCACGAGATACGACGACGAATTGATACCCATTACCTCCAGCGCATCGATCTGTTCAGTGATACGCATCGTACCCAGCCCACCGGCCATGCTCGACCCAACCTTACCGGCAAAGATGATGGCGATGATTGTTGGCGCCAGTTCGAGGATCGTCATCTCACGAACAACCTGCGAGATCACGAAACGCGGAACGAACGGGCTCACGAGGTTACCCGCAATCTGGACAGTCGTTACCGCACCCATGAACGACGACACCAGCGCAATCATGAGGGCCGACTTGATACCGATCTGGATTGCTTCTTCGAGAGTGAGCTTGTAGTAGGTGGCGAATGTTTCGCGGCGCACAAAAAGAGACCCCATGAACATCGCGTACCGCCCGAATTCCTTCATTTTATTGTCCTAAATTGGCCCAAATATAAGAAAATCGGTATGGCCAAACTCCTCGTTGTAACGGGCGGAAGCAGGGGCATCGGCAAGGCGATCCTGGAAAAATTTGCTGCCGGCGGCTTCGACGTCTGCACCTGCTCGCGGAGCAAAGCCGACCTCGAAAAGCTTTCCCGCGAACTCACTGATCGATACGGAATTAAGGTTCATTATTTCGTTGCCGATATGTCGGTAAAGGAACAAGTGAAGGGTTTCACCGACTTCGTCACCTCGTTAAAACGGCCGGTAGATGTGCTGGTTAACAACGCAGGCTACTTTCTCTCGGGCCAGGTGATCGACGAACCCGAGGGCACGCTCGAGACGATGATCGAAAGTAACCTTTACAGCGCCTACTACACCACGCGAGGACTGGCACCGGGTATGCGACAGGCGCGGTCGGGGCATATATTCAATATTTGTTCGATAGCCAGTATCCAGGCCTATCCCAACGGGGCGTCGTATGCGATCTCGAAACATGCAATGCTCGGTCTCTCAAAAGTGCTAAGGGAAGAGTTGAAACCACACGGTGTGAGGGTAACAGCGGTGTTGCCAGGGGCGGTGCTGACTGATAGTTGGAAGGGCGCAGGTTTACCAGACGAGAGATTTATAACGGTGCAAGATATTGCTGACGCGGTTTGGAGTGCTTACGGACTATCGCCCAGGAGTGTGGTTGAGGAGATACTGATAAGACCACAGCTCGGGGACATTTAACGGTTTCTCAAGGATGGAGGGTATTGTCCTGGGTTCTATGTTCTGATACTCATTGATGTTAACCCGTCAGAACCCAGAACAAAAAAAAGGTTTTGTCATTCATATCTCAACGACTTCACCGGGTTTGCCATCGTAGCCTTTAGTGAATGATACAGTATAGTCGCCAGCGAAACAAAAAGACACAGTGCTGTCGCAATGACTAACGTATACCACCCCACATCCACGTGATACGCGTAATTGTGCAGCCATAGATCCATAAAATAATACGACACCGGGCAGCCAACGATCGCCGCTACCATTACCAGTATCGTGAACTCCCTTGCCATTAGTTGAAGTAAACCCGTGACAGACGCTCCCATTACTTTTCGGATACCGAGCTCTTTGATCCGACGCTCTGCCGAGAATGCAGACAGTCCAAACAATCCCAGGCACGAAATGAAGATCGACAGGCCGGAGAGTGCATTGAATATCTTACCCCGCTGTCCTTCTGCTTTATAGAATTCGTCCCAGTGTTGATTGAGGAACGAATAGTGAACCGGATATGCTGGCGCGTACTCTTTCCATATCTTATCCAACGAGGCAAGGGCATCACCCGTCTCTCCTTTTTTTGCACGAACCAACAGGCAACCACCGTCAATACTCCGTGCGACACGCATCACCATTGGCTCGATAGCCGAATGCAGCGAACCGAAGTTGAAATCTTTCACAACACCAACGATCTTGCCCTTTCGTCCCCATAAGGTCAGGTCCTTATCGGCAGTGCCATCCTGGAACCCGATTTTCTCTGCGCCGGTTTCGTTCACGATGTAACTTACGGTGTCGCTGATGATCTCCCGATTGAACGGACGGCCTTCCGCCATCGTCATCTTCATCATCTGGACAAAGTCGAAGTCAACATCCAGTGTACTGAATAGAATATTTACATCGGGGTCCCTGCCCTCCCAGTTTAACCCGCCTGTTGAATTTCCGATATCGATTGGTAGTTGCGATGACAATGAAACACTTTCAACGCCGGGTGATTGAAGCAGCCTGTTACGTATCGTCTCATACTTTGCGGCCATCTCCCCTTCCATTAATGAATAGAATACATTGTCGCGATCGAAACCGATGTTACGATTTTGCATAAAGTCCATCTGGCGGTACACGACAATCGTGCTCACGATCAGGAATATCGAAAGCGTGAATTGAACAACGACGAGTGACTTTCTGAATATTGCTGCACGACGGCCGCTCTTCAATTGACCTTTAAGCACCTGCACTGGCTTGAACTCTGAAATGAAGATCGCAGGATATGCACCGGCGAGTACCGATGTAAAGAAGATCAGTCCCGCGAAAATTGCGATAGTCTTCGTGTCGAGCAATGAGAGGCTAAGAGATTTGCCGGTAAGCTCGTTGAACTTCGGCAACAGCAGCACGACCACAAGCAACGACATTAGCGCCGCCATGATCACCATGATCGACGACTCCCCCATGAACTGGCGAAAGAGTTGACGTGGAACCGCACCGATCACTTTCCTTAGTCCGACTTCCTTCGCGCGTTTACTTGCCTGTGCGGTCGACAGGTTCATGAAGTTGATACATGCGATCACAAGCACAAATACCGCCACGATAAAAAATATCCTCACGTAATCGATCCTTCCGCCGTCCTGTTTTCCTTCTGTGAATTTTCCATAGAGGTAAACGTCGCTGAACGGCTGGATGAAGAGCTTCACGTTCGTGCCTTCATTGTGTTCTTTTACCTCGTCAACAATCTTTGCCTGGAAGGCTGCTGCGTCTGTTCCTTCTTTTAATTGGATAAACGTGCGGATGTTGTTGCTTCCCCAGGTATCAACCCAATTCTTATTTTGTTCGAACCACGTTTCGAACGGGAGCAGGTAATCGAACACGATCGATGAATTCTTCGGGATGTCTTTTAGCACGCCAGTAACCTGGTACGAGTCGCGCGTGTCCATGACGATAAGCTTGCCCATCGGGTCTTCATCGCCGAACATCTTTGTGGCAAAACTCTCGGTGAGCACGATAGAATTACGATCGTTCAGCGCTGTATTCTTGTCGCCCTGGAGGAACGGAAAATCGAACATTAGAATAAAGTCTGTGTCGACGAACCGTCCGTTACTTTTGAATGACTTTTCCCGATACTGAAGGAGTGGTGTTACCGGCCAGGTCCAGCGAGAGGCCATCTCGATCTCGGGGAACTTCTGCTTGATAAATGGCGCCATCGGCCCGGGGGTGGCATCAAACGTAAAGGTCTTGCCACCGCTGTAGGTTTGGTGTTCCTTTACCTGGTAGAGCTGCTTTATTTTTGAGTGGAACATGTTGACCCCCAGCTCGTCGTTCACCCAAAGGAAGATCAGCAGGGCGCTGCCCATGCCGAACATGAGCCCAAGGATGTTGACCAGCGAGAATAGTTTGCTTCGAAAGATGTTTCGAAGCGCAATTAGGAGGTAACTTTTGACCATTGGGAGGTAATTTTAAGGATTAGACCGGCGTTGGTACTTATGGTTGCACCAATCTGGTACCAGTGCCCAAAAGAAAGGTTACACTAAAAATATCCCGGATGAGACACACGCTGACCGCACTGTTTTCGATCCTTACGATCACCCTCGTTTCGGCCCAGGAAATGTATTTCGCGGCCATCAGGACCGAGGGCGGCCGGGGTGTGATTACAGGGCTTTTGTTCCGCGTGAACGACAGCACGGTGGAGATACTCCCTGGGCGTGTCCGCAGGGATATGTCGTTGGTCCACATGAAAGAAACGCTGCACATCCCGATCCGGGTGATCCGCGACGTGTCGTTGCGGCGCGTAAGGCCCTCTGGAATGGTCATACTCGAGTCGCTGCTGATATCGACTGCCGCGGCGGTGATCTCAGTAGCGGCCGTCCCGAACAATCCAAGGATGTGGCTACCGATGTACTTCGGCACTTCGATCACCATGCTTTCCGCGTATGCTGCGATAATTATAAAGACGTACAAGCCGAAGGATCATTTCTTCCGGGAAGAGTTGGAAGAGCGAAGCATTGTAAAAGACGAGAGGTCGATTGCGAGCAACTAATTAACAGCAGGGAGCGACACATAAAAAGTAGTGCCACCGGCTGATGTCTCAAACCAGATAGCCCCACCGCTTTGCTCAATGCCCTGGCGTGAGATCGCAAGGCCAAGACCCGATCCGGATTTTTTTGTAGTAAAGTGAGGCATGAACACCTTGTCGCGAAGTGCCTCGTCGATACCACGCCCGTTGTCGCGGAAGCTGACCACAACATTGCCGGAGTCTAACGTTACCGATACCTCCACGGTCAACTTCTCTCCTTCTTTACCCGACTGCAGTGCGTTCAGGATAAGATTCGAAAATATTCTGGACAGCAATTGGTCATCGCCCATTACGTGAAGTCCACCCGGTGATGGCGTCAATACAACTTTCCCAGCGGGATGATTGGCATACAGTGCAACGGTCTTTTCGACGAGCATGATCACGTTGGTGCGATGCAATATCGGCGCCGGCATTCTTGCGAAAGAGCTGAATGATGTCGCTATCTCGTTGAGAATTTCCAGTTGAACCAAAAGGTTTTTCACGGCGCTTTCGGCTTTTTCTTTGGGGAAGTCGCCGCGGCGCATGAGCATCTCCAGTTGCTGGAGCGTAAGCTTCATGGGTGTGAGCGGATTCTTGATCTCATGTGCCACCTGTTGGGCCATCTCACGCCACGCACTTTCTTTCTGACTTCTTGCAAGCTCTATCTTGTTCTTCTCGAGATTGCTGAGCATTCGATTATACTCCTGTACCATCCAGCCGATCTCGTCGTCCGACTGCCAGTTGAGAGGTTTGTTCTCCTGCTTGAGCGTTGTGTTGCTCAGCGACCGGGTGATCATCCGGAGCGGGAAGGTGAACCATCGTGTGATGATGAACGAAAGTGTTGTGAACAGAATGAAAATGATCATGAACACGATCTGGATGTTCGAAAGGATGATAACGCGGCTGCGATCGAGTGAGTCGCCGGAGTTAAAGAACGGGATGCTGAGTATCCCAATGATATCGCCGGTAGATTCTGATCTCAACAGGCGATAAGAATTATTATAATTCAATTTGCCGATGGTCTCTTCGAGGATGAACGCTCCCTCCTTCTCGCGCACTTTTGTGAGCACGTTGGGATTGACCAGGTTTGAAAGAATGAGGTTATCGAATATCTGCACCTGGTTGGTAGCGATCAGGTGGCCCGACGGTGAATAGATGCTTGCATCGACACCGGAGAGACGAGCCGTGGCGATAAGATCTTCTTGCAGGGGTGTGACGTCGGTTTGACCAGAGAGGTACAGTGCGAGGTCGGGCGTAACCTGGTCAGCGATCTTCCTGGTCTTATCAGAGAATTCAGTCTTGAGATCTTCTTCGGCGGAGAGGCTGGTCCAGTACAGTGTGGTAATACTCACGGCCACAAGTGGAACAATAAATGCCAGGAACACATACATCTGTATCCGTGTGGCATAGTTAAGCACCAGCACACTCCGGAAGTTGATAAGGATTCCAATCATCAGTACAATGGTGATCAGAACGATACCGAATAGCGACCAGAAGGCGATGTTCGAAGCGAGATAAAACGGGGGGTATACCCGGGCGGTGATCAGAGCGGAGTAACCGGGTTCGCCGGCGATGAGGATATGCCGATAGCCGTTGATGACCTTTCCGTTTGGACCTTCCGGAATTGTCGAAAGCCACGCGCGGCTGAATTCTGTTTCGTAGTTGTAGGCACCGAAAGTGCTCACGAGGGTGTCGTTCTGGAAGATGGCGTAGCTGTAGTCGGCAGCTTTGAAATTTTCAGCGAATCGATTGTCTACGAGCAGCTCAGGAAAGACCGACTCGGGAACGATCTTCTTTAGGCTAAGTTCGAGTGCAATGTATCCCATGGCCCGGCCCTGGCGGGAGACTGGCACAACAGCGACGTATCGTTTGGCTGTGCTGGCGTCGCCGCGATTAATGAAGTAGATGCCGCGATAGATCGTTTGACCTGTGCCGGCCCTGTATTGATTTACGAAGCCCGAAAGATCGGAACGTGAAAGATTATCGACCGGGTCGCCCGAAGGATTGTACAGGTGCACCTGTACATCGTACCGGTTGAAATAAGAGCTTAAGTGCAACTGGCGGATCTTTTGTCGCAACGATCCCTTGCTCACGAACGGGTTCGAAATACCCGACTGGATGAATGGGTCTTGGGCGATGCGGCCCGCACCTTCGTTCAATAAGTATTCGCCAAGCACATCGCGCTCAACGAGGAAGTTCAGGCCGAAACGATACTGGAAGCCTGCAGTTCGCTCGTTGGTGAATCGTTCGTTGCTGAGACTTGCCTGGAGGCCGAAGCAAAGAAGCGCAAAGATCAGGTACAGGAATGTGACGTACGATGTCCGTCGGAGCCCCTTTGTCCAGCGTGTGAAATATAAAATGGTGAAATAACCGGCCCCCACTGTGAGAGTAATGAGATAATCGCGGCCGGCAGGAATGTAGTACAACACGAACAACAATGCGCCGGTGGCGGCAGTCGCCAGGAAACGCAACGGCTTTTTGCTGCCGGTTAGTCTGAAGGCATAGTTGAGCCACACGTGGCAGAACATGAAGCTGGCGACAGATCCGCCGACGACAGAAAAGAAGGCGATGATGCGCGGCCCATCGAAGAACAGGGATTGTGTCCAGTCGAGTGTGATCGACGAATCGTGGAAGATGCTTTCGAAGAAGAGGAAAGGAAAAAGGAATCCAAAGAATGCTATCGCGATACACAACGCAGCAAACATGAATCGCCGGTTTCTGTCTTGCTGAAGCCATCTCCTGAAGAAGAGAAAGCGCCGGTACACGAATAAGAGGTATCCACAAAAGATCACGACGATGATCGAGTTGAGGAGCAAGTCGAATATCGTCGGGTTGAAAGCGGATGATGCGAAAGCTGTCGAATCGAACGACGGGAGTTGTATCCATGCGGCCGGGTACGACACGGCGATCATACCCACACGAACGGCTATCAGCAAGCCAAACAACGACCATAGCGCTGCACCGTACCGTTGCCTGTCGTGAAGGTCGAGTATCAGCAGGAATACGCCGATGATGTATGCTGCGAGTGCAATCGTTAGACACCAGAAATAAAAATTATCAGGACTGAACTCGCTGGAGTTGAAGACAACCTGGAACCAGTCGCCATCCGGTTGTATCTCGATCGTTTTAAGATTCGGGAAGATCGCCGGATTGTAACGGGTACTGAGGTACCGGTTTGTGATCCGATAACGTTCGATTAAGGGAATGACAACAAGCAGAGTCTGGTTGGTGGGAGTTGGCCATGCTTTAATGACAAAGTCGCCACGAAGCGACCGAACATATTTTTCTTTACCTGCTTCGAAGAACCATGATATCTCGGGCTCGTAAAAATTATTAGACCATGCAACGATCTTGCCATTGCTCAATAGATAGAAAGGGTAGTCTGTTGAAGCCCATATCTTCGCTGGATCAGCAACGAGCTGCTCAGCTTGAAGGGAAGCTTTTTCAAGTTCACGATGAACGCGTTCATCGATCTCCCCTTTTATTGGGTTCACCGGCTCCCCGACGGGAAATAAAGAGATATAATAATAACTTAAACCCGCTACCAGAAGTGATAGTATACAGATAACAAAATACGTAAGAGGCTTACGCAGCATTGGCAGCCTTCGCGTTCTTTCGACTGGTTCTATACCAGAGGATGGCGATTACTGAAATAGCTATATACGGGGTTACGAATAAATACAGGATACCGAAATTGATACCAGCCGCGATGCCGATATCTCCATTGCTCACGTTGTTCTCGAGCGTAGCACGGCACATGGCACATTGAGCCAGCGCCTCGTTGCCAATCGTCGCTACGAAGAACATCAGTGTCAGCAAGATCTTTACGCCACGTTTCATTTGTAATATGGGCTTATCATAAGGTACACGATCACGCCAGTAACGGCAACGTACAGCCATATCGGGTACGTAAATTTAGCCAACCTGCGGTGCCTTTCAAAATTGCGCGACAGGGCCCGGGAAAACGTGAAAAGTACCAGCGGGGTGATCGCTACCGAAAGGAGGATGTGAGAGATCAGGATCACGTAATAGACATATTTCAGGGCGCCTTCTCCCCCGTAGGCCGTGGGTTCGCTGGTCATGTGGTAGGCCACGTACATCACCAAAAAGCTGGCCGACAGGCCGATGCAGGTCTTCATGATGTTCTCGTGGCGCTTCTGCTTGCCGTTTTTGATCGACTGCACGGCAACGACCAACAGCACGGCGGTGATGCCATTTATGGTTGCGTAGATTGGTGGCAGGAATGACAGATCGTAGCCTGGAATTTGTACCCGGAACAGGATGGCGACGATGACAGGTATCGAGATCGAAAGGGCGATTATCAGTTTTTTGTAGGGTTCCTGGTTCACGTTAGTATTGTTTCAGTAAAATGCGGATCTCGACTCCAAGCCTGTCGGTTTCTTTCTCCGTGGTAGGCGTATAGTACCCGCGAATTCTTTTTTGATCGTCGATCATTACAACCCGCGAAGAGTCTCCCGCCAGTAACATGCAGGTCTTCACCTCATACGGAGCATTTTCGACTTTCAGTGTGGCGTAGTCGCCCGCCTCGAACAGTTCGGCAACACGTGCGAGGTTCCGCTCGATCCCTTTCTCGTTCAACACAAGCAATGTTGCCTTCGCTCCCTTCCACCCCCATGCATTCAACGCAGAGTCGGGAAGAAGGTATGGAACTGTGTTGGAAGAATTACAGCCCGGAAGTTGCCGCCCAATGCCTTCAGCATAGTAAACCGGTATGTCGAATTCATTCTTTCCGAAGAACTTCAAAAAGATGAAGACCAGGATGGGTACGCCGAGGGCAACAAAGAGAATAATTTTTTTCACAAACTTCTTACTCCTTAATTCTTACTACTTACTCCTAAAAGAGAAAAGGGCCGAAGCCCTCATCTTAAATTTTACTCTCATGCTCCTTGCGAAGTCGATCAGCCTCCGAAATTGAGGAAGTTGATTTCTGAGAACTTCATGCCTTCGTAAACAAATGCAACGAGCATCCATACGATGAAGACCATCGGGAGAACGATCGACCACATCAAAACTTTTACTTCGTGGCGCAAGTGCATAAACTCGCCAACGATATAAGCAGCCTTAACAATCGTCATCAACACGAAGATCGAGGTCTTCAATACGCCATGACCCATTGTGAAAGCTATAAGGAACTCGACTGCAGTGATAACACCGAGAATGCCGGCAACGGTCCAAAGCTTCTTTATCTTCTCTTTATCGGGAGGAAGAACTGTTACTTCGGGTTCGTGAGAATGATGTGCCATAGAAATTTATTCGTTATTCGTTTTTAAACCAGGTAGAAGAAAGTGAAGACAAATACCCATACCAGATCCACAAAGTGCCAGTAGAGACCTACCTTTTCAACCATCTCGTAGCTGCCGCGTCGGTTGTAAACACCCGTTACGGCATTGAAGTAGATCAGGAAGTTAAGACATACACCGCTGAACACGTGGAATCCGTGGAACCCTGTGATAAAGAAGAAGAAGTCCGCAAAATCCTGTGGCCCGTACTGGTTCACATGGAGGTTCGCCCCCGTGACCTTTATCGACTCCCAGACGCCAGTCGTTGAGTTGAATACCTGCTTGATCGTAGGTGTATCTGTACCAACGATGAAGTGTGTCCACTCCCATGCCTGGCAGGTAAGGAAAGTGATACCACCAAGGATCGTCCAGAGCATCCACTTCTGAACCGCGATCTTGTCCATGCGGTGACCGGCTTCAACGGCAAGCACCATTGTTACCGAGCTCATGATGAGGATGAAGGTCATAAGACCCACGAACACCAGTGGAGCTTCTACACCGTGGAAGAAAGGAATAGCCTCATACACCTTTTCAGGGATGGGCCAGTATTGAGTTGAGAATGCAAAGGTTTCGGGGTCGCCTACGAAAGCGGGGTGCATCGAGCGCACCATCCCGTATGTTATCAAAAGTCCGGAGAACGTGAATGCATCCGAAAGAAGGAAGATCCACATCATCAGTTTACCGTAGCTGACGCCCAGGGGAGATGAACCACCATCCCAAACACTTACTTGGTGACCATGGGCAGCAGACGAAGCGGAAGGAGAAGACATAATGTAGAGTAAGTTATCGGGTCAATAATAAGAAGACGAACAAATATAGCCAAAGGCCGCCTAAAAAATGCCAATAAGTCGCGCACATTTCTAGCCTGGCGAGCATTCCGGAATGGACTTTCGTGCGCATTACAGCCGCTAAAACGATGAGCACGTAGATCACGGCGCTGATAATGTGCAGCCCGTGTAAACCCGTAATGACATACACGAACGATCCCGAGGGATTTCCCACAAGGTATACGTGCGCCAATACCAGGTCCTTCCATCCATAAAACTGTCCGACCAGGAAAACCAGGCCCAGCACGAACGTCAGGGCCATCATTAACCGGACGGTGGTGTAATTATCTTTCTTCGCTGCGAAGTATGCCCACTGCATCGTCACACTGCTCAGCAAAATCACTACCGTGGTCAGGTAGAACATCGACGGCAGCTCGAAGTATGTCCAGTTGCCTTCCGCCTGGCGAACGATGTAAGCCGACGTCAGCGACGCGAACAACATTACCACACTGCCAATGAACAGCCACATACCGAATTTCTTCGGGTGCATGTACATCGGCTTCTTTGCTTCTTCTACTATTTTTATATCCACACGCTCCATACCCTTCTTTATTTAAATCTTATCCAACAAATACGCTATTTGAACGATCGGCAAATACAGGAACGAACTGAACATGATCGTCTTTGCCGACTTCTGGCTTCCTGTTTTCATTAAAGAAAACGTGGCCGCCAGGAATGCCACACCACACACAGTTGCTACGATAGCCGAGTCGAGTCCTGTTACACCGAATTTTGCAGGAAGCAAACCGAGTGGTATCAGGAACAAGGTATAGATGGCGATCTGTATCGCTGTGTTGTGATCTTTACCTCCACCAGAAGGCAGCAGCTTGAAACCTGCTTTCTTATAATCTTCATCGCACACCCAGGCGATCGCCCAGAAGTGCGGGAACTGCCAGATGAACTGTATCCCGAAAATGATGAGTGCTTCGTGAGTGATTGCATTGGTTGCAGCGATCCATCCGAGCAGTGGAGGCAACGCCCCGGGTATTGCACCCACAAACACGGCGATCGACCCTACCCTCTTCAGCGGCGTATACACGAAGCTGTAAAGGATCATCGAAATGATTGAAAGTATTACCGTGAGAGGATTTGTATAGATCCAAAGTATAACAACACTGGCGAGAAGACAGAACAACGAGAACACCATCGCTTCGTTCGAGGTCAATCGTTCCGATGGCAGCGGACGGTTCTTCGTGCGGGTCATTAACTTGTCGAGGTCTTTCTCCATGATCTGGTTTACACACACCGACGCACCCGACAAAAGAAAACCACCAAAGGTGAGCATCGTGAGTGTGATCCAGTTCACATCTCCTTTCACCGCGAGACCATAACCGAATGCACATGAGAAAGCAACCAGTAACGACAGCCTTACCTTGAGCAACTCTATGTATGCCCGAACTTTAGATCCCTGATATGCTACTACTGCTGCTTCCATTTGTTATTCTAAACATTAGCAACGCCTCTGTCCCGATCGCCATAGTGGCTAGCAGTAAGTGGAGGGGTTGCAGTACCGCGGGAACGTCCAGGTAGGCCATTCCCACACCCGTTAAAAAGGTGCCCAAAATTAAGATTATTAAGGGTAGCGATAAAGATTTCGCCCCCCCAGTTTTCTGGATTTTTACTATCAAAACCGCCTGAATTGCCAGCACTATCCACGAAAAGGTCCGGTGCGTTATGAACGGTCGCCCGACGCTCTCGAGCCACCCGGAACGGGGCAGGCTCGACGAGACCATATCGATAGCCGAACGGACTTCCGTACCCAGGAAAACCTGCACAAAAAGCAGGACGATAGCCGCCAGCGGCAGGAACACCGACATGCCCGTCGCGTGAACCGGCTCCGACCGGTGCTGTAAGTAAACGAGCAGGAGGACAATTACCAGCGCCAGAAACATGTGAAGGGTAATTGTCCACGTGGTCAGGTTCGTTGAAACCACAATGGAACCGAACCAGCCCTGGAAGATCACTCCAATCAGCGTTATGAGGGAGATCCGGAACAGAACCGGCTGCTCCTTCCTGAGTTTGAATGATCGCCATGTCAACGCAATGATCAGAAAACCGATGACCACACCGGTTAGCCTGTTGATGTACTCGATCCAGGTCTTAACGGGGTTGAAATCGGCCTCGACGAGGATCGACTTGTCATTCAGGATCTTCTCTGCGGTGTCTTTAAAGCCAAAGGCAGAAAGATATTTCGCAAACTTGATGTTCTTCTTCTCGCGAATAGCGGCATACTTCTCTTTGTAATCGGCAGGAAGCTGATCGACGGAAGTGGGTGGAATGAAATTGCCAAAGCAGCGAGGCCAGTCGGGACAGCCCATGCCGGAGCCGGTGCTGCGGACAACTGCACCGACAAGTATTAAAATATAAACGGCAATTAGAGTTGAAAGGCAGAGTTTATGAAAACTCTTAAGTGCATTGGGTGTTGGAGCCTGGGTATTGGGTATTGGATATTGCATTTCAATACCCAGTATCCAATACCCAATGTCCAATATCCATTTAAGGGATCATTAGTGATGCGACGACTTGTTCTCCACCACGATCGGAGCACCTTTAGAAACTTCAAGCTTCACCAGCTCATTCTCATGAGGAAGGTTCGACTCGGGAGTTTCTGAATATGGTACTGTCTGCGGGATGAAGTCATCCGCTGCGCCGGGCTTGCTGTAGTCGTAAGGCCAACGGTAAACAGTAGGGATCTCTCCGGGCCAGTTGCCGTGTTGAGGCAGGCGCGGTGTGGTCCACTCGAGTGTTGTTGCGTTCCAGGGGTTAGCTGGAGCGAGACGTCCACGGAAGATGCTGTAGATGAAGTTGAAGAGGAAGATGAACTGTGCTGCGAAAGTTATGATCGCGGCAATACTTACGAGCATGTTCAGGTCGGCGAAGCCGCTGAATGTTTCGAAGTTGGTCCATGAGTAGTAACGACGGGGGAAACCGGCGATACCGATGTAGTGCATAGGGAAGAACACCATGTTCACGCCAACGAATGTGAGCCAGAAGTGAAGTGAACCGAGTTTTTCGTTCATCATGCGGCCGAACATCTTCGGGAACCAGTGGTAAACACCGGCGAGCATACCGAAGAATGCGGCGCTACCCATCACAAGGTGGAAGTGGGCAACAACGAAGTAAGTATCGTGAAGCTGAATATCCACCGCAGAGTTTCCGAGGAAGATACCAGTGATACCGCCAGTAAGGAAGAACGACACTAGACCGATCGAGAACAACATACCCGACGTGAACCGGATGTTACCTCGCCACAGTGTAGTTACATAGTTAAAGATCTTAACGGCCGATGGTACGGCGATGATAAGCGTAAGGATCGTGAACACCGAACCGAGGAACGGGTTCATACCTGTTACGACCATGTGGTGCGCCCAAACGACGAACGACAGGATACCGATGAAGAGCATTGAGCCAACCATGGCTTTGTAGCCGAAGATCGGTTTGCGTGAGTTGGTAGCGATGATCTCAGAAGAGAGACCAAGAGCAGGCAACAACACGATGTACACTTCGGGGTGACCGAGGAACCAGAACAAGTGCTGGAACAATACAGGGCTACCACCTTCGTGGGCCAGTGCCTGGCCGCCGATGTAGATGTCCGAAAGGAAGAATGAGGTACCAAAGCTCCTGTCGAAGATCAGCAGCAATGCCGCTGCGAACAACACAGGGAACGAAAGGATACCGATGATGGCCGTAAAGAAGAACGCCCAGATTGTGAGGGGCAATCTCGAGAACGACATACCATGGGTACGCATGTTGATAACTGTGGTCACGTAGTTGATACTACCGAGCAGCGAGCTGACGATGAACAATGCCATCGACACGAGCCACAGCGTCATACCGGTTCCAGAGCCTTCGATCGCCTGTTCGAGGGCACTCAATGGCGGATAGATCGTCCAGCCACCCGATGCAGGACCGGTGGAGAGGAACAATGATGAGAACATTACGCAGCTCGACAGGAAGAAGAACCAGAACGACAGCATGTTCATGAAGCCGGATGCCATATCGCGGGCACCTACCTGCAGCGGGATGAGGAAGTTGCTGAACGTACCGCTAAGACCTGCTGTAAGCACGAAGAACACCATGATGGTTCCGTGCATTGTTACCAGTGAGAGATAGAACTCTGTATGAAGCTTTCCTTGTTCGGTGATCCAGCCGCCGAGCAGAGGTCTTAACCAGCTAAGATCAGCATCGGGGAAGCCGAGTTGAAGACGGAATAATACCGAGAACAAACCGCCGATAAGGGCCCAGAACATTCCAAGGAGGAGGAATTGTTTCGCGATGATCTTATGATCTTCGGAAAAAATATACGTCGTCCAGAAATTACCGTGGTGCTCGTGCTCGTCGTGTTCGTCGTGATGTGCGTGAGTCTCGGTGTGTGTATGTGCTGCTGCAGTTGCCATCTCTTAAAAAATTCTTAGTTAAGTGTGGATTTCGATTCAGTACCTACAGTTGAAGCTTGTTTAGGCTCACTGTTTTCCATAGGGAACCCGGCTTTGATCAGCGCCACATCGCGAAGTTCTGCCGGCACGCGTTTCAGGTAATCAGGATTTTGCTTAAGCCACGGCTCTTGCGCAGCTTTCCACTTTTCGTATTCTGCCTGTGTTTGTACGACTACGAGCAATCGCATCGAGAAGTGACCCTGGCCGCAGATCTCGGCACATGCCATTTCGTAGTTGAAGTTGGGGTTGCCGGTTTCGTCGCGCATTTGTTCAGTAGTCTTGGTAGGCTTGAACTTGAACGTTGTCTGGATACCGGGTACCGCGTCCATCTTCACACGGAAGTGTGGGAGGTACACGCTGTGAAGGACGTCCTTCGCACGGATCTTGAGGCTCACTTCTTTTCCGACGGGGAGGTGAAGCTCGAGTGATTTGAAGTCATCGAATGAATTCTTGTCGGTAAGGTCGAGACCAAACTCGTTGCCCACGTTATCGATAAGCTTGAAGTTCTGACGGCCGAGTGCGTTGTCTTTAACACCGGGGTAGCGAACGGTCCATGCGAACTGCTGGCCGATCACCTCGATTACCTCTGCGTCGTCGCTTGCCTTGGATGTGATCTTGCTCCATGCATCAAGACCGCCGAAGATGAGGAGTGCAAGAACGATTGCAGGGATGATAGTCCATACAAGTTCGAGCTGGTGGTTATCGGGGAAATATTGAGCTCTGCGGTTTTTGTTGTAGCGATAAGCGAACGTAAACCAGAAGAGACCGATGAAGATCACGGTAAACGATCCGATTACAACCCACATGGTCAGCCAGAAGAGGTCGTCGGTTACTACGCCGTGCTCGCTGGCAACAGGGAGTTCATAATCCTTGATGGTGGTAAAGCTGTACCAGTAGAATCCGACAAGGCTGAATACAAGGAAGGCCAGGAACAGCCAGGCGTTGATGTTGTTTGTATCTTCATCGACACCATCTTCGGGGCCTTTGCCTTTGGCGACTCCGATCAGGTTCCCGATACGGAAGATCATGTACAGGATGGCTAGCACCAGTACGACTCCTATTCCGATAATCAGGCTCATCATAATATTGTCCAATTAAGTTCTAAAATTCCGAAAAAATTAAATCTCAAAAATTAAATCCAATCAAATGTGGTGATGCAGTGCTTCACCCATCATCGGATCATGCTTTGCCACCAGCGGATACTTAGCAAGTGAACTCAGGGTAACGAACAGGAACGCTGCTCCGAACACCAGGCCCAATCCAATTTCCACGAATCCGAATGCTCCGTCGGTCTTCATTACGCCAGGCGTAACCATCTGGTAGAAGTCGAACCAGTGACCAACTATAACTATCGGGCACACAAGTTTCAATGTAGCTATCTGACGTTTAGCATCCCTTGTCATGAACAACAGGAATGGCAGAACGAAATTCATTATCAGGTTAGCGAAGAATACCCAGCTGAATGGAGATGTCTTCATACGTGCGATGAAATAAACAGTCTCCTCAGGGATGTTCGCATAATAGATCAGCATGAACTGGCTGAACCAGATGTAAGTCCAGAAGATACTGAATGCGAAGACGAATTTACCCAGGTCATGAAGGTGATTCGCGTTAACGACCTTCAGGTATCCTGCATCTTTCAAATACGCGACGATAAGGGTGATCACGGCAAGACCGCACACCCACCAGCTTGCGAAAACGTACCAGCCCATCATTGTGCTGAACCAGTGAGGATCGATGCTCATCACCCAGTCCCACGCTCCTACCGAGGAGCTGACTGCGAAGATGACCAGGAATATTGCCGACAGCTTGCGGGCTTTAAGCCAGTGACCTACTCCCCCGTTGATATCCTCAGCAAGCATTTCGCGACGGATCTGAACGAAGAACATGTACCACAGACCGAAGAACAGGATCATGCGGATGATGTAGAAGATCGGGAAGCTTCCCGCAGCGAGTGGCCAGTACCAGAGGGCACTCTTGCCATTCAATATCTTATCGAAACCTTCGGTGCCTTCCGCGTACAGCGATGCGTGCGTCCAGTGGAACACGTCACCCTTCACGATGAACCAGAGTACGAGCATCGAAATACCCGCGATCGGGATCCATGAACCCATGGCGAGTGGAATGCGCTTGATACCTGCCGACCAGCCTGCCTGTGCAGCATACTGGATTGCAACGAAGAACAAACCGATAATTCCAAGACCTGTAAAGAATACAGTGTGATGCCAGAGCGATGCGTAGATGCGCTTCAACCAGGTAGGGCTGCCATGATGTGCTTCGCCACCTTCTGCGGCAGCTGCATGCTCTTCATGTTGAGTAGGTTCCGCAGCAACATCGGCAGTTGCTGTCATTGTCTTTTCAATTGCGGTTGCGCCGTGGTGCTCACCTTCTCCGCCTGACTCGTGATGTCCCGAGCCGCCCATCGACAGAACTACGCCGAGGATGAAAAGTACAAGGCCCACCACGCCGACGATCATTATCCTCGACTTGGTCTTGGGTTCGAAAACGTAACGTTCTTCTGCTATCTCTGCCATTATTAGCGATTTATCGGTAGTCGATTGTTATTTCTTTTGCAGTGTTGTCTTAATGTACCGTGCGATCTTCCAACGGTCTTCAGGACTTACTTGCGATCCGTGTGGTCCCATCAGTCCGGCGCCATAGGTAATGACGTGGAAGATGTGTCCTTCACTGATATTTGCATAAGCATCGCCGGCGAGGTTAGCCACACCTGCGAACTTGTCTGAAACTTTTCCGTCGGCTGTGCCTTTCGCGCCATGGCAATGGTCGCAATAGGTTTCATACAGGAACTTGCCGTCGGCATCCAGGTACATTGAAGAATCGAGAGGGCTCTTCAGGTTTGCTGTGAGAGCGGGTATCTGATCCTTTGCTACGTTCTCGCTGCGATAAGGCAACCAGCCTTGAGCGTTACGTTTTACTGTATGCTCAGCAGGAACGCGCATGTTTATCCCGTGAGGATTGAAACGGTTCGAGTTGAAATATTCGCCGTCGCGGTTGTCGAGGGTGTTGACCCAGGCACCGGCAGACGTATCGGTGATCTGCGACAGCGGTTCGTACGCTACCGAGTGATACATGTTGGGAGCATATTCACGGCCGGTGTGGTCGCCTTTTGCTGCACAACCGAACATCGCGGCAGCGATACCACCAACAATCAATGCAGATCCTAATTTTTTACTAACCATCTCTTCAGGGTCTTAAAAGTTCTTGTCGTTTACTTCGGTAGCTCCGTTGTCTTTCAGGAGTTGAGCAAGCTCAGCTTTAGAAAGTTTGGTCGTAGCGAGATCGATGGCAACAATGTGCTTATCATCTGTGCTGCGATTGTCAAACTGGCGGGGCCACTTATAAGGTTTCATGTCGTTGACGATCATGAATGTGATCACCATACCGAACGCCGCGCACAATACTGTGAACTCGAACGTTACGGGAATGAATGGAGGCAACGAAGCGTGGTTCTTACCACCGATGATCATCGGCCAGTCATACCCAAGCATCCAGATCTGTGTGAACAGCGCGAGCGACGTGCCGGTCATACCAAAGAGGAATGCTGCGATAGGCAGGCGTGTGCGGCGGAGGCCCAACACTTCATCAAGACCGTGTACAGGGAATGGTGAAAACACGTCGTGTATCTTCACGCCCTTCTCACGAATGTTACCGCAAGCGTCCAGCAGAACGTCTTCGTCGGTAAATACTCCTACTATGAAATTTTTATTGCGTTCCATGATCAATGCTTCTTTTCAGATGTTGATTTGACGATGCTCTTCACTTCGGCCATGTTGATCACAGGGAAGAACTTGGCGAAGAGAAGGAATGCGGTGAAGAAGAATCCGAATGTGAATAAGTATTCACCGATGTCATACATCGTCGGGTAGAACATCGACCAGCTCGAAGGGAGATAGTCGCGATGCAGCGAGGTTACGATGATCACGAAACGCTCGAACCACATACCGATGTTCACGATAATTGACAATACGAATGTTGCCGACAAGCTTGTACGGATCTTCTTGATCCAGAAAAGCTGGGGTGAGATCACGTTACAGGTCATCATACACCAGTATGCCCACCAGTACGGACCTGCCATACGGTTGGCAAACGCATACTGTTCTGCGTCTACCTGGCCATACCATGCGATGAAGAATTCTGTGATGTAAGCGATACCTACGATCGAACCGGTAATGATGATGACGATGTTCATCAACTCGATGTGGTAGATCGTGATGTAATCTTCAAGTTTGAAAGTCTTGCGTGTAACGAGCAACAGCGTGAGCACCATTGCAAAGCCCGAGAAGATCGCACCCGCAACGAAGTAAGGCGGGAAGATCGTGGTGTGCCAGCCAGGGATAACCGACGTCGCGAAGTCGAACGACACGATAGTGTGAACCGACAACACAAGTGGCGTTGAGAGACCGGCGAGGATCAACGCTACCGATTCGTAACGCTGCCATGTTCTCGCACCTCCATCCCATCCGAAGCTGAGTGCGTTATAGACCATGGCCCTTGTCTTCGCTCCCATTCTCACAGCACGGTCGCGGATAACCGCGAAGTCGGGAATGAGGCCCATGTACCAGAATACAAGTGATACCGAGAAATATGTTGAGATCGCGAACACGTCCCAGAGGAGCGGCGAGTTGAAGTTAACCCACAGAGATCCCCAGGTGTTGGGAAGCGGAAGGCTCCAGTATCCAACCCAAAGGCGGCCCATGTGCATAAGCGGGAAGCTGGCCGCGCAAATAACGGCGAAGATCGTCATCGCTTCAGCAGCGCGGTTGATCGACATCCTCCACTTCTGACGGAACAGCAACAGGATGGCGGAGATCAGCGTACCAGCGTGACCAATACCGACCCACCACACGAAGTTGGTGATGTCCCAGGCCCAACCTACAGTCTTGTTAAGACCCCACGACCCTATCCCGTTCCAAAGGAGGTAACATGCACAGTATAATCCGTACAGCATTACCACTATCGAGATGGCCATTGAGATCAACCACAGTTGGGTGGGTTTACCCTCCACCTGGCGGCTAATGTCATGGGATACGTCTCCAACGGTTTTTCCGCCTGTTACGAGCGTTTCGCGGACGGATGAGGTTACTTGCATACTCTTTATTTCAGAAACTTCGTTATTCGATACTCTTTATTCGATATTCACTAAGCGTGTTTAGGTTTCGTGTTCCTGATCTTATTCAGGTAGAAAATGTTCGGCTTCACGCCGATATCTTCCAACACACGATAAGCACGGGGGTTAGCCGTTTTCTTGTCGGTAGGAGCTGCGCCTTTCTCGTCGACAGTGATCTTGAGGAGCTTGCTGATGCGGCTCTCAGGATTGTTCATATCGCCAAACACGATTGCACCGGATGTACATGCTGTTGCGCACGCTACATCTACTTCTCCATCTTTCAGAGGACGACGTTCCTTCTTCGCATTCAATTTGCCAAGCTGGATACGCTGAGCACAGAATGAACATTTCTCCATTACACCGCGTGAACGCACTGTTACATCAGGGTTCAACACCATACGGCCAAGGTCTGTATTCGCTGCAGGGTTCGACTGTGCGAACTTCTGGTTGTCGTGATACTTGAACCAGTTGAAGCGACGTACTTTATAAGGACAGTTGTTTGCGCAGTAGCGTGTACCGATACACCTGTTGTATGTCATCTGGTTGAGACCTTCGGTGCTGTGTGTTGTTGCAGCAACCGGACATACAGTTTCGCAAGGTGCGTTATTGCAATGCTGGCAAAGCATCGGCTGGAATGTCACCTCAGGGTTTTCTGCGGCGATCTCCAGTTTCTTATAATTATCTGTTTCGTAAGCAGAGCTGTAGTAGCGGTCGATACGCAACCAGTGCATTTCGCGGCGACGAATAACTTCGTCTTTACCTACGATCGCAACGTTGTTCTCAACGTTACACGATACCACGCAGGCACCGCAGCCATTACAAGCATTCATGTCGATCGCCATACCCCAATGGTGGTTGTTGTAATGGTGACCTTTCCACATACTCAATGACTTCGCTGCCACTTCCTCGTCCCACTTGGTGACGTGCGGTTCGTGACGGCCAGCCCATGGATTTTCTTTGAACTCGGCAAATGTTGTTTCCTGGATCACGTTCTCACGATTCATGTGAGTGTGGTGGATCTGGGTTTGTGCCAGTTTGAACTCTTCGTTCGTCTTCTCGATAGTGACACGATCAGTTGCAGAGTAGTTGAGCGAACCATTGAGTGATCCAACCAACACGAATGCGTTTACACCGATACCGTTGCCATCCTGGCCCATACCAACCTTGCCAACTTTGGTACGACCATATCCGAGGGCGATACCGACTGTGCCAGGCGCCTGACCGGGTTGTACGAGAGCAGCGACTTTAAGTGGCTGGCTTCCGTTTGCTGAAATATTTACGAGCTGTGTATCACCTTCTGCTCCGTTCACAATGCCAAGTGCGTCGGCATCTTTCAACGAGATGGTGATGTAGTGATCCCAAACCGCTTTAGTGATCGGATCGGGAAGCTCCTGCAACAGCGGGTTGTTGGCTTGTGCGCCGGTTCCAACACCGTTCGGTTCGTATACGACTACTTCAAATCCTGTGCTTGTTGCCTTGTAGTTCGATGCGATACGGGCACCTGCGCCCGACACATCGCCACTGAATGACGGCGTTGCCGCTTCGCTGCCGGCAACTTCGAGAACGCCATCGTAAAGGCTCTTATCCCAGAACGACTGTTCATTCATACCTGCACCATTGCTGGCGAAGAATGCCTTTGTCCAGTTGTTCTTGAGGAACGTGAAATATTCTTTTTGCTCTGCGCCCGCCCACAACAGGAGACTTTCCTGTACCTGGCGCGTCATAAAGATCTTGGTGATCGCAGGCTGTGAGAGACTGAACGATCCTTTTACTGGTTCGAAGTCGTTCCACGATTCGAGGTAATGGTGATCGGGTGCTTTGTAACCGCACGCTGCCGATGTTTCGTCTTCTGTATTCGAAGTCGAGATCGACAATGAAACGTTCTTCAACGCTGCTGCGATCTTCGCCCCTTTCGGGTGATCGTATACAGGGTTCGAGTTATAGAAGATCACCGCATCAACTTTGCCGCCTTCGAGATCAGCGATGAAAGCTTCCATAGCTTCATCATTACCCTGGCGGAAGTTCATTGGCTTCGAAGGAAGGATCGTAGATCCATAGTTGCCGAGCATGTTGTTGATCGCGTTAACGATCATCTGGACATCGCTGTCGTTCGAACCGGCAACCACAAGCGACTTGCCGCGGTTCTCCCACAGTTCGTTCGCTGCATCTTCGAGGTTCTCAATTTTATCGATCGAAGCAGAGAGAGCTGCCTGACCTGCTTTTGCTGCAATAAGGTTATACAACTGCGCAACCACGAGACCCTCTTGTGAGGGCTTGATCATGGTGCGATAGTCTGCATTTGCTCCAGTGAGGGAAAGGATCGACTCAAACTGGTAGTGACGCGACATCTCAGGCTTGTCATCAGATACAGCGCGGTTAGCCGCATACTGTTTCTGGAAGATGATCGGCGCAAGCCATGTACCGATGAAATCGGCGGCCACGCTTACGATCGTCCATGCCTTGCTGAAATCATAAGAAGGAATAAAGCCGGTGCCGAACGACTGCGCGTTGGCCTTCCATATACCATAGCTCGACGAAGGATCGTACTGGATATGCTGCGTCGAAGGATATTTTGCTTTGAACACATCGATCGCCGCCTTTGTGCTGGGGCTAAGGATGGTGTTGCTTACGATGCGGACCTGGCTTGCTACCGAAAGTTTCTCGAGGATCTGTCCGTCAACTGTAGACCAGTCCGACTTGCCGTCACCAACATAAGGTACTCTCAGGCGTGAGTTATCATAAAGAGAAAGAACCGAAGCTTCTACCTGTGCGCTGGTACCGCCGTGCGTTACTTTCGAGAGCGTATTGCCCTCGACTTTGATCGGGCGGCCTTCGCGGGTCTTCACCAGGATGCTGCAGTAGTCACCGCCGCTCACATAGCTCGACGCATAATAGTTAGCTATACCTGGATCAACATCCATAGGCTTAGTCACATAAGGAATAGCCTTACGGATCGGGGTTTCGCAGGCTGCGAGAGAGACTGCAGCAACGCTAAAGCCCATCATTTTCAGGAAGTCCCTGCGCGAATGACCACTGTCCTCCGGCTCGCTGCCGAATTCGTTCTGCGAATTCTTAACGGCTACTGCGTCGTTCTTCAGCTCAGGAAGTCCTTTCCAGTACGTTTTCTTATTACTCATGATAACTGTATAGTCGGGGTCGAAAAAACTCTTTTAACTTCTAACTATTAACTTTTCACTATTAATAGTGACACTTACCGCACTCGAGACCACCTATCTCCTCAACCTTCATCTTCTTGTTAGGGTCTTTCGAGTTATGCAGTTCCAGTAGCTTGTCGTAGTAAGCATTGCCTTTCGTGTTCACATCGGTCTGGCGGTGACAGTTCACGCACCATCCCATTGTGAGGAGTGAATACTGCTTCACAACTTCCATTTCCTTGATAGGGCCGTGGCATGTTTCGCACTGAATGCCACCCACGTTCACGTGTTGTGCGTGGTTGAAGTAAGCCAGGTCGGGAAGGTTGTGGATACGGATCCACTGAATAGGTTTGGTTACGCCGGTGTACTTGCCCGCATCGGGGTCGTAGCCAACGGCTGTGTAGATCTTTTTGATCTCCGATTCACCCGTGAGAGTACCTGAACGGATCTGCGAGTGGCAGTTCATACAGATGTTGGGTGAAGGAATGTTTGCATTCTTGGCTTTCATCACACCAGTATGGCAGTACTTACAGTCGATCTCGTACTGGCCGGCGTGGATCTTATGAGAGAAAGCGATAGGCTGCTTGGGCTGGTAGCCCTGCTGAACGCCTACTGCATAAAGTCCGTCTACAATGGTCTTGAAAGTGATCGCTGCCACGATGAACACCACGATAAATGCGAAGCCTGAGCTCGACACGATCGTCTTGAAGGTGTATGGCGAGTTAACAACCTGGTCATCGGCCTCATCGAGCTTGCGCTGGTTGAGGGATGTCTTGAGGACACGTGCAACGATAACGAGCGTAATGAGCAAAAGCACGAGGATAATCCCCATGCCCACGATGATTGCATTCAGGTATGCCGAAGGAACCCCGCCGCCATCGGCAGCTGTAGTTGCTGTCGGGCCGGTTGTTGGAGCAGGTGCTGCTACGGGAGCTTCCACGTAAGCAAGGATCTGCATGATCTGCTCGTCCTTGAGGGTCGTGAAGGGAGTCATCTGACTCTTGTTGTACTCCTCATAGATCTGGTTCGCATACGCGTCGCCGCTGGCGATCACTTTTGCCGAGTTGTGGATCCAGTCCTTAAGCCACTGAATAGAGGGCGCGCGGCCTGTAACTCCTTGCAGGGCAGGGCCAATCAGCTTGGTATCTACCCGGTGACAGCTCTTACAGTTTGCATCGAACAAAGCCTTACCAGCTGTAATATCAGCGGGTTCTTTAGAGACTTGATCTTGAGCAACGGAAACGAGAGAGGTGAAAACGAGAAGGAATGTGACCAGGAGAAAAGCCGAGGATCGGTGCTTCGTCATCATGATGTTTAGGAACTCCGCTTTATACGAAGTGGCACAAATGTAATTGCCAAACACGTTATTTCAAACAAATTTGAGGTATCGTCGGGGAAGAAAATCAACATTACACTTCTACACCTCTCATGAAAAAGTGTTTGGATTTAACTTGATTACTACTCGTGTTTTCTTGTCAACTTATTTAGAATCGTTTTAAATTAGATAGCGTTTTTATGTCTACAAACACCTTCTCTCCTGCTTCCAGTTACAATTCCATACTCAGTCAGCGCGGTTCATTGCGGAAAGGCGATACCGCGATCGTTGTCGGTGCGGGCGCATTCGGAGGATGGACGGCCCTGTATCTTTTAAGACGAGGCATTAAAGTTACGCTCATGGATGCCTGGGGATCGGGGAATTCCCGGAGCAGCTCCGGCGATGAGACACGGGTGATCCGTTCGACATACGGAGCCAACGAATTCTATTTCGATCTTAATGTAAGAGCACTCGAGCTTTGGAAGGAACATCAGAGGTCATGGAACCGACAGGTGTTCTTCAACACGGGGGTGTTGTGGTTGTGTCATTCAGAAAAATGTGCGTTGGTCGACGACTCGATTCCATTTTCGAAAAAACATCGCATGGAGTATGAGTTCATCAGTAAGAATGATCTCGCAAAAAAATTCCCGCTTGTTAACTCCGGCGATCTTCATCATGGATGGTACGACCCTTATGGTGGATATCTGAAGGCACGCGAGAGTACTCAACTGGTTATGGACACTTTTGTTAAGGAGGGAGGGACATTTGTGAACGCATTTGTGTCGCAGGAGACGGAATTGAGGGCCGACACTATAATATATGCGTGTGGCTCATGGCTGGGAAGAATGTTTCCGAAGGAAATCGGCGATAGGATCAGTTGCAGCAAACAGGAGGTTTATTATTTCGGGGTGCCGCAGGCGAATGCGTCGGAGTATGATCAGTTCCCGGTGTGGGTAGATGCAGATGACAAAGACTATTATTATGGGATCCCTGGCAATGCGAACCGCGGGTTTAAGGTTGGAGTAGATCGAAGAGGAAAACCGTTCGACCCAACGAATGGCGAAAGGATTTTAGAGCCTGAGGTGCTTGCTCATGCGAGAGGGTTTTTGGCAAACCGCTTTCCGGGGTTGCGAGATGCGCCGTTGGTGGAAAGTCGCGTGTGTCCATACGAGAATTCTCCCGACGGAAATTTCATCTTCGAACGACATCCTACCTTAAAGAACGTATGGTTTCTGGGAGGAGGAAGCGGGCATGGGTTTAAGCATGGGCCTGCTTTAGGAGAAATGGTTGCCAGTTGTCTTGTGGGTGGTTAGCCAGGTTCCTTGTAATGAAACTTACCAAATAAACTTATAGATCGTCGTCGTCTTATAGGTCTCGCCTGGCTTCAGCACTGTACTTGGGAACGCTGGCTGATTTGGTGAGTCGGGAAAATGCTGAGTTTCCAAACAGAATCCGCCTCTATAATTATATGGCTTCCCTCCTTTTCCAGGCGCGCCATTCAAAAAGTTTCCTGTATAGAACTGTACACCAGGTTCGGTGCTCCACACTTCCATCATTCTTCCAGAAGTAGGCTCAGATACTTTCGCGACAAGCGACAGCTCGTCGGGAGATTTTTTGTTCAGTATAAAATTATGGTCGTAACCCAGGCCGGTCTTTACCTGTTCTTCGTCGGCATTGATGCGTTCACCGATCTTGTGGGGCTGTAAGAAATCAAACGGTGTTCCTTTTACCGGGCGGAGTTCGCCGGTTGGTATGAATCCTTTATCGACAGGCAGGAACTTGTCGGCATTGATCGCGATCTCGTGATTGAGAATATCTCCGTTGCCTTCGCCGGCAAGATTGAAATAAGAGTGGTTGGTAAGGTTAACGACAGTGGTCTTATCGGTTGTTGCTTCGTACTGGATCTTGAGTTCGTTGGAATCTGTTAGACTGAAAACAACTTTCACGTTAAGGTTTCCAGGATATCCTTCTTCACCATCCTTGCTCAGGTAGGTGAGCTCAACAGCTTTGCCTTCGTACGTGGTGATCTCTTTGCCGGTCCATCGCACATTGTGAAAACCGCCGGGTCCTCCGTGCAACGAGTTCTCACCGTTGTTTGCCGACAACTGGTACTCTTTTCCTTCGAGGTTGAACTTTGCTTTCGCGATTCGGTTGCCGTAGCGACCTACTGTTGATCCGTAGAATCCTTTGCCACCGATGTATTCTTTTGCTGAATCATAGCCGAGCACGACATCGGTAAGGCCGCCGTTCTTATCGGGCAGTTGTATCGACATCACGTGACCACCAATGGGTGTGATCGTCACTTTCATGCCTGCGGCATTCGACAAAGTATAAGTCTTGAATTCGTCGGATGCTTCAGTCTGTTGCATGTCGGAATTAGGTTTAGATGTGCACCCGGCAATCGTAAGAACGAGGAGGGCAAAACGGGTTATTCTCATAGGGTTACTCAATGTAAATTACTTCTTAATATGTCTATTTTCCTCTATTGCTACCTAACATTTGTTAAACGGCGTGTGGAAAATATTCTTCCAGAGGCGGGTGGAATCTCAGAATTTTTCCTCAATCTTGTAGCTGAATCACAAACAAAAAAGACTGGTGAAGGCAGCTTTAAGCATATTGAACACAGGCTTTAACGTTTGCAGTCGTGCAAATATAGTGGTTCTTGCTATCGTCATTATTCTCCTGCCTTGTGCGGGGCGATGGTAGTATACTTTTTGAATGAGCATTACCAGCCGCCCCGAGAGATCGGGGCGGCTTTGTTTTTAATAGGCCAGTACAAACTAACGATTGTTTAAAAATACCATGTATTACAACGATAACACGATCCTCTTCCTCGACGGGCAGTTCCTGAAAGCGAAGGATGCAAGGATGGATCTGTTCGGCCAGACCCTGCATTTCGGGTACGGTGTATTCGAAGGCATCCGCTCCTATCGCACGGTGAATGGAACCAAGATCTTCAAAGCAACCGATCACTACGACCGTCTTCGCAAGAGTGCACAACTGATGGGTATCCCGCTGCACTACAGCACAAGCGAACTCACACAGATCACTTACCACATTCTCGAAAAGAACAAACTCTCCGACGCATACATTCGTCCGCTGGTCTTCTGCAGCCCCAACATGTCGCTCACTGCACCTAAGGAAGTGTCGCTTATGATCACTGCCTGGGAATGGGACCGGTACCTCGGGGATAACAACCTTCGCGTTTGCATTTCATCGTACCAACGTCCTAATCCGAAGTCGGTGAAGATCGAAGCGAAAGTTTGTGGTCATTATGTTAACAGTATCCTCGCTTCGACCGAAGCACGCGGCAGGGGTTACGACGAAGGTGTACTGCTCGATATGAATGGAAACATCGCTGAGTGCCCCGGCTCGAACATCTTCATCGAAAAAGATAATGTTCTTTACACACCAGCAACAGGAAGCATACTTCCCGGCATCACAAGAAAAACCGTGATCGAGATCTGCACTGCGCTCGACATTAGTGTAAAGGAAAAGAACATTACTCCCGAAGAATTCCTCGAGGCAGACAGCGCATTCATCTGCGGAACTGCTGCAGAAGTGCTCGGCATTGAATCGGTAGAAGGACATGAAATGGCGAAGCCCTGGAAGAATTCACTGGGCGCCATCATTCAACAGGCATACAGGTGCCTCGTTATGGACAAAACTTACAGCTACGTGATTGTTTAAAATGGAACTGAAGAAATACTCAAAGACAATCACTCTCGATCCCACGCTTCCCGCATCGCAGGCGATGTTGCATGGAACTGGTTTAACTGATCACGATCTCAAAAAACCGCTGGTTGGAATTGCAAGCACGGGCTACGATGGTAACACGTGCAACATGCACCTCAATGGCCTCGCCGCCGAAGTGAAACAAGGCGTGTGGGACCAGGAACTCGTTGGATTAATTTTTAATACGATCGGTGTAAGCGACGGCATTTCGAATGGCACAACTGGTATGCGCTATTCGCTTGTAAGTCGCGAAGTTATCGCCGACTCGATCGAAACAATTTGTGGCGCTCATTTCTATGATGGACTGATCGCCGTTGTTGGTTGCGACAAGAACATGCCCGGTGCACTCATGGCCATGGGTCGCCTGAACCGCCCATCGTTGATGGTGTATGGCGGAACGATCGCAGGTGGCAACTGGAAAGGAAGAGAACTCAATATTATATCGGCATTCGAAGCGCTCGGCGAAAAAGTTGCCAACAAGCTTTCGGATGAAGACTACTCGGGCATCATTCACAATGCATGTCCCGGCGCAGGCGCTTGCGGTGGAATGTATACGGCAAACACCATGGCATCGGCTATCGAAGCAATGGGCATGGCCTTGCCCTACAGCTCATCGAACCCTGCAGTAAGCAGAGAGAAGAAAGACGAATGCAAGAGAGCCGGCGAAGCAATGAAAATGCTTCTCGAAAAAGATCTCAAGCCTCGCGACATCATGACGTTTAAAGCATTCGAGAATGCAATCACTATCGTGATGGCTCTTGGCGGCTCAACCAATGCTGTCCTTCACCTCATCGCGATGGCGAAAGCGGTGGATATCAGGATCACACAGGAAGACTTCCAGAGGATAAGCGACAAGACCCCGTTGCTTGCCGACCTGAAGCCCAGCGGAAAATATTTAATGAGCGAGCTTCACAAGATCGGCGGTGTTCCGCTGGTCATGAAGTACCTCCTCAAGAAAGGTTTCCTTCACGGTGATTGCATCACGGTAACAGGAAAGACCATCGCGCAGAATCTTGAAAATGTTGCCGACATCGACTTCGAAAAACAGGACGTGATCTTCCCGATCGAAAAGCCGATCAAGAAGACAGGTCACCTGCAAATACTTTATGGAAACCTCGCTCCTCTTGGCTCGGTGGCAAAGATCACTGGCAAGGAGGGAGAAAAGTTTAAAGGACCTGCCCGTGTGTTCAATGGCGAGTTCGAGCTTACCGAAGGAGTTCAGTCGGGCCGCATTAAACCTGGTGATGTAGTGGTGATACGTTATGTTGGGCCGAAAGGCGCACCGGGTATGCCCGAGATGCTGAAGCCCACCAGCCTTATCATGGGCAGTGGACTTGGTAAGTCGGTTGCGTTGATCACCGACGGAAGATTCAGTGGGGGAACTCACGGCTTTGTTGTTGGTCACATTACACCCGAAGCTTTCGAAGGTGGACTGATGGCACTCGTGGAAGACAACGACTGGATCGAGATCGATGTGAAGAAACACCAGATCAACCTGCTTGTGGATGAAAAGACACTGGCAATCAGGAGATCGAATTATAAGCCCCAATCACTGAAGGTGACGAAGGGCGTACTATATAAATATGCTCAACAAGTAAAGACCGCTGCCGATGGATGCGTTACAGACGAAGAGTAAAGTAAAGACCGCGCCGGTTGCAGAACAGCCCGCGGCTACGAAGAAAAAGATTACAGGCTCCGAAGTTCTTCTCCAGTCGCTTGTCAATGAGGGTGTCACAACACTCTTCGGTTATCCGGGCGGGGCGATCATGCCGGTATACGACGCTCTTTACAGCTACGCCGATAAGCTCAATCATATTCTCGTCCGTCACGAGCAAGGTGCTGTTCACGCAGCTCAGGGCTTTGCACGTGCAACCGGTGGTGTGGGGGTTGCTTTGGCAACGTCGGGTCCGGGTGCGACGAACCTCGTTACTGGTCTCGCCGATGCACTCATCGACTCTACTCCTATCGTTTGTATCACCGGCCAGGTGTTTGCTCACCTGTTAGGAACTGATGCCTTCCAGGAGACAGATGTTGTGAACACAACAATTCCCGTTACGAAGTGGAACATCCAGGTGGCGGAAGCTAAAGACATTGCCCCTGCTGTTGCGAAAGCATTTTATATCGCGAAGACCGGCAGGCCCGGTCCAGTGCTGATCGACATTACAAAGAATGCACAGAACGAATTGATCGAAGAAGCTCCGTATGAAAAATGCGAGGCAATAAGAACGTACCGTCCCAAGCCCGTGCTCTCGATGGCACAGGTGGAAGCGGCGGCCGCGCTGATCAACAAAGCGTCGCGTCCATACATACTTGCAGGCCAGGGCATTGTTCTCTCGGGTGCTTCGAAAGAACTTGTGGCCTTTTCTGAAAAGACTGGTATACCGGTAGCCTGCACGTTGCTTGGCCTTGGAGGATTTCCTACGGATCACCCCAATTATGCCGGCTTCCTTGGAATGCATGGCAACTATGCGCCGAATGTCAACACCAATGAGTGCGACCTGTTGATCGGCATTGGTATGCGTTTCGACGATCGCGTTACGGGCAACGTAGCGAAGTATGCGAAACAGGCAAAAGTAATTCACATCGATATCGATAAGGCCGAGATCAACAAGATCATCAAGGCCGATGTAGCGGTTCATGCCGATGCCAAAGAGGCATTGACTGCATTGATTGCCAAGTGCGATAAGAAGCAGCATCCCCTGTGGATGAAAAGCTTCCATCACCTGAACCAGATCGAACACGAGAAGGTGATCAGGAAAGACATAAATCCGTCGGGCAGTGTAACTATGGCGGAGGTTGTGAACAAGATATCGGAGATGACGAAGGGCGAAGCTATTCTCGTTACCGATGTTGGTCAGCACCAGATGGTCGCATCGCGTTACTATAAGTTTCGTAACCCGCTTACGCAAGTAACGTCGGGTGGTGCGGGCACAATGGGTTTTGCATTACCGGCAGCTATGGGTGCGAAGATGGGTTGTCCCGGCAAACAGGTTGTGGCCGTTATTGGCGATGGCGGATTCCAGATGACATTGCAAGAGCTTGGAACCATCATGCAGTACAAGATCGCGGTAAAGATCCTCGTGCTCAACAACAATTTCCTTGGAATGGTAAGGCAATGGCAGCAGTTGTTCCATGGCAAACGATATTCATTTACTGAAATGACGAACCCTGACTTCGTGCGATTGAACGAAGCATATGGAATATCTGCAGAGCGTGTTACCGAGCGCGATGAGCTCGACGGTGCACTGCAACGTTTCCTGGATTCGGACTCAGCTCGTTTCCTTGAAGTAGTTGTGGGCAAAGAAGACAACGTATTCCCGATGGTTCCTGCGGGATCGGGTGTTGCAGAAGTTATACTGGAAGCGCCAAAAAGTTAGATATGTTAAAGCAAGAATATACATTGGAAGTATCTGCCGACAATGAGTTCTCTATTCTCAACAGGATCGTAAATGTTTTGAATAGAAGACGGGTTCGCATCAAGCGACTCCTCGCTCATGAGCACGAAAGCGACTTCAAAAGTGGTAAGGCAATTCTGTTGCTCTACACCACTGCAGATATGATCGAAAAAGTAAAACATCAACTCGAAAAACTGATCGAAGTTGAAGAAGCAGTTTACACTGAGGGAAGTCATTTATTCTACGAACTCTTAGAAAGAAGCAACAACAAACAAGTAATCTAAATCCATAAGACATGGCTAAAATTAATTTCGGCGGCGTACAAGAAGATGTAGTAACACGTGAAGAGTTTCCAATGGAGAAAGCTCTCGCTCTTCTTAAAAACGAGACAATCGCAATTATCGGATATGGAGTTCAAGGTCCAGCACAGGCCCTCAACCTCCGCGACAATGGTTTCAACGTGATCATTGGACAACGCAAAGGTTCTAAGACATGGAACAAAGCTGTTGAGCACGGCTGGGTTCCCGATAAAACATTGTTCGACATCGAAGAAGCCGCAAAGCGCGGAACTATTATCCAGTTCCTTCTTTCTGACGCCGGTCAGATCGAGCTTTGGCCAAAGATCAAGTCGCACCTCACTGCAGGCAAAACATTATACTTCTCACACGGATTCGGTATCACGTTCAAAGAACAAACTGGTATCGTTCCTCCGTCGAACGTCGATGTGATCCTTGCTGCTCCGAAAGGTTCCGGTACTTCTGTAAGAAGGCTGTTCCTCCAGGGCAAAGGTATCAATGCAAGCTATGCGGTATTCCAGGATGCAACAGGAAATGCGAAGACGAAAGCTATCGCGTTGGGTATCGGTGTAGGCGCCGGCTACCTGTTCGAAACAGATTTCAAGAAAGAAGTTTACTCGGACCTTACTGGTGAGCGCGGAACATTGATGGGCGCTATCGCGGGTATCTTTGAAGCACAGTATGAAGTTCTTCGTTCGAAGGGCCACACTCCTTCGGAAGCATTCAACGAAACTGTTGAAGAGCTCACGCAAAGCCTCATGCCTCTCGTTGCCGAGAACGGTATGGATTGGATGTATGCAAACTGCAGCACTACTGCTCAGCGCGGTGCCCTCGACTGGAAAAAGAAATTCAAAGCAGCTACACTTCCTGTTTTCAAAGAACTGTATGAAAGCGTGGCAAGTGGTGCAGAGGCAAAACGTACGATCGACACTTGCAGCAAGCCCGACTATCGCGAGAAACTTGCAGATGAACTGAAAGAGCTTCGTGAAAGCGAGTTGTGGCAAGCGGGAGCAGCGGTTCGCTCGTTGCGTCCTGAGAAAGACAAGGTGGAAGCTTCGATGATAAACTAAAAGAGTTAAAAGTTAACTCTTCATGAAAACAACAGTAGATCAACAGATCGATATCCCAGCAGCCTACGAAACCCTCAAAAATGTAGTGCTAAAAACTCCATTGCAGTTTCACCGGAAGCTTTCGGAGAAATATCAGTGCGAAGTTTATCTCAAACGTGAAGACCTGCAGGTTGTGCGCTCCTATAAGATCAGGGGCGCATACAACCTCATGTCGAGTTTGAGTGAAGCGCAGCGCAAGCAAGGAGTTGTGTGTGCCAGTGCAGGAAACCACGCGCAAGGTGTGGCCTTCTCGTGCAGGCAACTGGATATTCGTGCGTCGATCTACATGCCATCGATCACTCCCAAACAGAAGATCAACCAGGTCCGCATGTTTGGTGGTGACAATATTGAGATCATTCTTATCGGCGACACCTTCGACGAATGCCAACAGCATGCGTTGAAGTTCGCCGAAGAGAATAACAAGACCTTCATCCCTCCTTTCGACAACATCCGTGTCATCGAAGGCCAGGGAACCGTAGGCAAAGAGATCGTCGATGAACTCTCAAACATCGACTACATTTTTATTCCTATCGGTGGTGGCGGATTGTGTTCGGGTGTTGGTACATACTTCAAAACATATTCTCCACAAACACAGATCATCGGTGTAGAACCGAGTGGTGCCCCTTCGATGAAAGAAGCGTTGAAGGCGGGCAAGCCGGTACGGGTTGAGAACATCCAGCGATTTGTTGACGGTGCTGCCGTACAAAAAGTTGGAGACCTTACATTCTCTATCTGCAAAGACCTTCTTCGCGACATGCTTCTTGTTCCTGAAGGGAAAGTAAGCACAACGATCCTGCAGCTTTACAATGAAGATGCGATCGTGGCAGAGCCGGCGGGTGCATTGTCGATCGCGGCGTTGGCGCAATACGGTGGCTTGTTGAAAGGCAAGCGTGTTGTTTGCATCTTAAGCGGTGGCAACAACGACATCGACCGGATGCAGGAGATCAAGGAACGCTCGCTGCTTTACGAAGGACTGAAGCATTACTTCATCGTGCGTTTCGCACAGCGCCCCGGTGCGTTGAAAGAATTCGTAAACGAGATCCTCGGCCCTACCGACGACATCGTGCGTTTCGAGTTCATCCAGAAACACAACAAGGAAACTGGTCCCGCGCTGATCGGGATTGAAGTGAAGTCACAAGAAGATTTCCAGAGACTGATTGCCCAAATGGATTCACGTAAGTTGAACTACACAGTGGTGAATCAGAATGAGAATCTGTTTGAGTATCTTGTGTAGGTGAAATACCATTCCTGACCAGGAAGAGAAAAAGCACAACTACCAATTGTCCAGGCGTGTATCGCCCTGCCCGCAGTTACTATATTGTAGGATGAGGCTTTGCTTTTTCTTCGCCATTCTCATTAGCCTGGAATGCCATTCGCAGGAAAGAAAAATCCTCGGCAGAGTACTCTCTTCCGCCTGCTTTGTCGCGTAGAAACAAGGAACAGATGAAGGAGAATGACTGATTTTACCCAAACAGAATATGCTGGTGACCAAGAATGAATATGCTTATCTTGTGTAGGTGAAATACCCCTTCTTCACCCTCATCCTGTTGGCTGTTGCCTGTGGCTCCATTGCGCAGCCCCGAAAAATTACAGGTTCCATAACAGATGCAGCCACACAACAGCCAATTAAGAATGTTAACATCGTTCTCAAAGGTTCCCCAAACGGCGCCATTACAAATTATCTTGGGGCTTTCGAACTAACGATCGAAGACCCGGCCACTTACAATGTACTTGTAGCATCACACATCGGGTTCGGAACAGCGACTTTTTTAATCCCTAAAGAAGATCGGTTTCGCTTTAGTTTGAAAAAGGAGTATCTTCAATTACACACAATAGAACTCGGAGGTCCGCCATTCACCGACCTGCCACCCGAAATTAAGGTCACGCCTCCCAACGTTCCGAAAGATTACGTCGTTGTTGAAAGCGCTGCAGAATATCCAATCGGCATTGCGCATTTCGTGGTTCATGCTGGAAATATCCTTAAACGCGATCTTCGCCGTATTAAAAATGACTTTGAGATCTCTTTCACTATAGACACCACGGGCGCAGCAACAGATATCACGGTGAGTGACACCAATAAGGAAACAGTCGAGGCTGTTAATAATATATTTAAGGAAACACTACCCTGGGTTCCCGCAACCCAACGGGGCAAAAAGGTAACTCAGCACTTTCGCGCACGTGTCACAAATGGCATAAATTATGAGGTCGTCAAGAATTTAATGGTCTACCTCTATCGAAACGTCAGGTATCCCGATGAAGCAAAACGATCGCGTATCGAAGGTCCGGTTAACGTCACCTTTTCTATCGACAAAAAAGGAAAAGTTTCAGACATCAGTTTCGCACTCAGCATCGGCGCAGGTGCAAATGAGGAAATCAAACGGGTTCTTGAATCAATTCCACCAGCAATCGCACAACAACTGGTTCAGGAAATTCACACGAAGCAGTTCGCCCTGCCAGTAGGTTTTGGCCTCGATAAACCATATGATCGTACTTTTTTTCGCTCACCCTCCATGGTGGGCAATATTTGCATATTACCTCACCTGGCTATTACAGCTGCAGGAAATTGAAAGGTCTTTCACCCAAACACCCGTTCGCTCCCATTCAAAAATAATCACCCAAACTATTGATGAACGTATTCCGATTCCCGACCTTGCACCTCGTGAGGAAAAGACATTCTTTTACCCCATAACCAAACCTAATTTCGTTTTTGAAACCGCCTCGGTAATTCCGGGGCGGTTTCGTTTTTAATAAGGCAGTCCAAACTAACGCTTGTTGTGAGTTCAGAGGCAAAAACAATTTTTGAAAAGATCTGGGATGGACACGTCGTCAAACGCGTGGCGGGTTATCCTGATGCAGTATTCATCGACCGTCATTTCATCCACGAAGTAACCAGCCCCCAGGCATTCGACGGACTTCGCAAGAGAGGCATCAAGGTCTTCAACACCAGCCGCACCACCGCCACCGCCGACCACAACGTGCCAACCAAAGATCAGCACCTTCCAATTAAAGAAGCCCTCTCCCGCCACCAGGTGGAAACGCTTCGCACCAATTGCAAAGAATTCGGAGTTGAGCTTTATGACCTCGGCCATCCCTTCCAGGGCATCGTGCACATTATCGGCCCCGAGCTTGGACTCACCCTGCCCGGCATGACCATCGTGTGTGGCGACAGCCACACGTCGACACACGGCGCATTCGGAAGCGTTGCTTTCGGAATTGGTACCAGCGAAGTGGAACAAGTACTGGCTACGCAATGTATTCTGCAAAGCAAGCCGAAGACGATGAAGATCGAGATCAACGGTAAGTTGGGCAAGGGCGTCGTCAGCAAGGACATTATTCTTTACATCATCTCGAAGATATCAGCCAGTGGAGCCACTGGCTATTTTGTTGAATACGCAGGCGATGCGATCCGTTCGTTGTCGATGGAAGCACGCATGACGATCTGCAACATGAGCATAGAGATGGGCGCACGTGGCGGGCTCATCGCTCCCGACGCAACGACATTCAACTACATCAAAGGAAGAAAGTTTGCCCCGCAAGGAAAGGCATTCGACGAAGCCGTCGAGCGCTGGAAAAATCTCGCGACCGATGAAGGCGCCAGGTACGATGTAGAACTCAGGTTCGACGCCAGCGACATCGCACCGATGATCACCTACGGCACCAACCCCGGTATGGGCATGAAGGTGACCGACAGGATACCGACCGTACAAGAACTGAAGGAAATAAGCGAAGCTAACAGTTTCAAGAAATCACTCGAGTACATGGGCCTCGAACAAGGCACCGCGTTACTCGGCAAACCTGTCGACTACGTGTTCATCGGCAGCTGCACGAATGCACGCATTGAAGATCTTCGTTCGGTAGCACAGATCGTGAAAGGAAAAAAGAAAGCTCCGAACGTTGAAGTGTGGGTGATACCCGGCTCCAAGCAAGTTGAAGCGCAGGCAAAACAGGAAGGTCTCGATAAAGTTTTTGAAGAAGCAGGTTTCGAATTGAGAAGCCCCGGATGTTCGGCATGTCTCGGCATGAACGAAGACAAGGTCCCCCCCGGCAAGTATTGCATCTCGACATCGAACCGGAACTTCGAAGGAAGGCAGGGCCCGAAGTCGAGAACATTTTTAGCAAGCCCGTTGAGTGCTGCTGCGGCGGCCATCACAGGCAAGGTTACCGATGTCAGAGAAATCTTATGAGTAAGGATAAGTTCACAACATTAAAGTCGACGGCGGTACCGGTACCGACTGAAAACATTGATACAGACCAGATCATTCCTGCGAGGTTTTTGAAAGCAACAACACGAGAAGGTTTTGGAGATAATCTCTTTCGCGACTGGAGATATGATTCGAACAATCAACCGATAAAAGGATTTGTATTGAACGATCCCACTTATAGCGGGAAGGTGCTCGTGGGTGGAAAGAACTTCGGATGTGGCAGCAGCCGCGAACATGCTGCGTGGGCGATCTATGATCATGGTTTCCGCGTGGTGGTATCGAGCTTCTTTGCAGACATCTTTAAGAACAATGCATTGAATAATGGATTGCTTCCTGTGGTTGTTTCCGATGGCTTTCTGAAAAAGCTGTTCGACGCGATTGAAAAAGATCCAAAAACGTCTGTTGATGTCAATTTGCCTGATCAAACCATCTCCTTCAATAATGAGAAAGAGAAGTTCGAGATCAATGTTTATAAGAAAGAATGCCTGATCAATGGGTATGATGATATCGATTACCTGTTGAGCTTAACAAAAGACATCAAGGCATACGACGTAGCACATTCATGAATAAGAAAATAGTCATACTACCCGGCGACGGAATTGGTAAAGAAGTAACTACCGAAGGCAAACGCGTTCTCGACAAGATCGCGGCTTTGTTCAATCATACATTCACGTACGACACTGCTATCATCGGCCACGATGCAATCGAAGCCACAGGCAACGCCCTCCCCGATGAAACCCTTACAAAGCTTAAGAACTGCGACGCCATTTTATTTGGCGCCGTTGGCCATCCCAAATACGACAACGACCCGACACTGAAAGTAAGACCCGAGCAGGGACTTCTTAAGATGCGCAAAGAGCTCGGTTTGTATGCCAACCTTCGCCCCATCAAGTTGTTCGATGAATTGCTCGGTGCTTCCAGCATTCGTCCCGAGATCCTGAAAGGATCCGACATACTCTTCTTCCGTGAGCTTACAGGCGATGTATACTTCGGCGAGAAGGGTCGCAAAGACAACAACGACACCGCGTTCGACCTGATGATCTATCAGCGTTACGAGGTTGAACGCATTGCACACAAAGCATTCCAGGCCGCCAGAACACGTCGCAAAAAAGTGATGAGTGTCGATAAAGCCAACGTGCTCGAAAGCTCAAGACTTTGGAGAGAGACTGTGAACCAGGTAGCGAAGCAATATCCCGACGTTCAACTCGAACACCAGTTCGTTGATTCGGCTGCGATGTTGTTGATCAAGAACCCGAAAAACTTCGACGTGGTCGTTACCGGGAATCTCTTCGGGGACATCCTCACCGACGAAGCTTCACAGATCGCCGGTTCGATGGGCATGCTCGCTTCTGCTTCTGTTGGAGACAAGATCGGATTGTACGAACCGATCCACGGAAGCGCACACGACATCACCGGGAAAGGAATTGCCAATCCGTTGGCTTCCATCCTTTCGGCCGCACTGCTACTGGATATTTCGTTTGGACTTTCGAAAGAAGCAAATGCTGTGATCAAGGCAGTGGAGAATACACTAAAGCAGGGATTCAGAACCGTTGATATCGCAGATCCAACAACATCAAAAGAGAAAATATTAAACACAGAGGCAATGGGAAAAAAAGTGGCAGAGAGCATCTCCGCCTAGCTTTCCTGTTTTCATGTTTCAATAAGATAATAATTACCCCTTATGGCACACAAGATTCAAGTTTTTGACACAACACTGAGAGATGGCGAGCAGGTCCCCGGCTGCCAATTGTCAACTGATGAAAAAATCGTTGTAGCTCGTGAGCTCGAAGCCCTCGGCGTGGATGTGATCGAAGCCGGCTTCCCCATTTCAAGCCCCGGTGATTTCCTCTCCGTGGTTGAAATTTCCAAAGCTGTTTCCGAGCCCGTTATCTGCGGACTTACTCGCTCGAAAAAAGAAGACATCGACGTTGCTGCGGAAGCATTGAATCATGCAAAACGCAAGCGCATTCACACAGGCATTGGTTCATCCGACATGCACATCAAGCACAAGTTCCGCAGCACACGCGAACAGGTTCTTGAGCAAGGTGTGTGGGCCGTGAAATACGCGAAAGCAAAAGGTGTAGAAGTTGAATTCTATGCCGAAGATGCAGGCCGTGCCGACCTTGCATTCCTCGCACAAATGACGGAAGCCGTGATCGCCGCCGGCGCCGACGTTGTTAACATTCCCGATACTACCGGCTACTGCCTCCCCCATCTTTACGGAAAGCGTATCGAATATCTCTTCAACAATGTGAAGAACATCGATAAGGCTGTGATCTCTGTTCATTGCCACAACGACCTTGGCATGGCTACGGCAAATACTATTTCAGGTATTCTGAATGGTGCACGCCAGGTCGAAGTTACGATCAATGGTATCGGCGAGCGCGCCGGCAACACGTCGCTCGAAGAAGTTGTGATGATCCTGAAGACGCACAAAGATCTCGACATGTACACAAACATCGTGTCGGAGAAACTGTTTGGCATGAGCCAGCTCATCAGCAGCATGATGCGCATGCCCGTGCAGCCCAACAAGGCGATCGTTGGCGCGAATGCCTTCGCTCATTCGTCGGGAATTCACCAGGATGGATTTTTGAAACACGCCGAGAACTACGAGATCATTAATCCTTCGGACGTTGGCGTTGGTGCATCGTCGATCGTGCTTACCGCACGAAGCGGTCGCGCAGCCCTGAAACACCGCCTTGAACTGCTTGGTTACAAATTCGCCGGTGCAGACCTGGATACCGTATACGAAAACTTCCTGGTGGTCGCCGATGAGAAGAAAAACGTGGAAGACAAAGATTTAGTAACTTTAGCTACGAACCTTCCCTTGTTGACCAAGTAGTGAACAGTAGCAACACGACCCTGACAGTCTTGCTATTGTCGTGGATCAGTGTTGGAACCGCGACAGCACAAGACGTTACTCAAGAAGTTCCCCAAAGGAGAAACTCAATTTCTGTGAGTTTGCTTCCACTTGGTGTGCGCACGTTTTCATTCACGTACGCGCGCAAGCTTGCGAATGGTAACGAGTTAACGATCAATCCAAGATACCAGTACGCTTCAAAAAATGTAGCAACAGAACCGGCACGAGACCAGGGCATGAACAAGCGCTTCCTCTGGCTTGTACCCGACCCACAATGGTATTATGATCACTATCAGCTCCGCATCGGGATCAGGAAACCGCTTGGCGGAACGTTTGGCTACGAACCACAACTTCAGCTTGCCTACGGAAAATTCTTTAACAAAATCATAAAGACTGAAGATGCCTCCGGAGAAGCGTACGATGAATACTTGCGCCTTGACCGAAGGTATTATTCTGTAGGCGTTATCAACACAGTGAATTGGGTGCTCAACTATGATTGGGTGCGCCTGAAATTTTTCACCGGGCTTGGTCTTCACTTCAAAACCTTCAACGACTTCCAGTACAATCGTTACGTATGGAGCCGTGAAATCAAAAACTTCGAAGCTCATTGGGATTCGTATTCCAGGTGGCGCCTTAGCCTCCATGCCGGCATCGAGGTGGGTCTCAATTACTAGAATTCCTTAACGAAAGGTTACCTTTAGGCTTGTACTCAGGATTACCCCACCTGACACCCTGTTTTGTGCTACATTCTATTGTAAGGACCGCTTGTCTTCTCGTTCTGCTTTTGGGTGCCGGCAAGGCGTACAGCCAGGTCGACTTTAAGGCCGACGTAACCAGCGGCTGCTTTCCTCTCACCGTTCATTTTACTGATCTCACCCCGGGTTCTACTAAATGGGAATGGGACTTCGGAAACAACAACCGGTCTGAGCTCCAGAATCCCAGCGCCGTATTCGCAGCACCCGGAACCTATTCGGTTACACTCAAAGCAACAGTGGGCGGCGTGGAGAATGCGAGGATCAAGGCAAACTTTGTTGTCGTACACGGGTTTCCCGAAGTCGACTTCACGTTCGACAAGCTGACTGGTTGCTCTCCGTTAACAGTTCGGTTCAATGATAAGACCTCCACAACTTCGGGAACAGTTACCGGCTGGTTCTGGGCATTCGGCGACGGAGGTTCGAGCCAGTCTGCCAATCCAACGCATATCTTCCAGCAATCGGGTGATTATACCATTACATTGAAAGCACGCAATGAACATGGATGCGAGAAAAGTAAAACAGTAGAGTCCGGTATCAAAGTAATCGGACCCAAGACGAAATTTTCGGCCGACAAGACTGCAGTCTGTTCATTGCCCGCCACATTCAAGCTGACGAACGAGACAACAGGAGATCAGCCCCTGACCTACTCCTGGAACTTTGGCGATGGCTCAACAAGTACAGAAGTAAATCCTCAACACACCTATACCAAATCAGGAGCTTTTACAGCGACACTTAAAGCGAAAGATGCAGCAGGCTGCGAGAGCACATTCCAGTTGACGTTGAATGCCGGCAGCGAAGGCGGTCTCGACTTCAATGCGTCGTCGTTCAAAGTTTGTGTTGATGAAGAAGTAAGTTTCACGGCAATTTCATCCGACCCGATCGTTTCTTCGAGCTGGGACTTCGACGACACCGGCACATCCAACGTTAACGATCCTAAGCACACCTATACTGAACCAGGCATTTACAACGTTGTGTTCACGGCTGAATTACTCGGCCATACGTGCACATCGCTGATCACCAAAAAAATTGAAGTGGCGACACCCGCCACGCCGTCGTTTACGAGCACGGTTGACTGCAGTTATAATGTTACTCTTACAAGCACCTCGCAAAATGCAAAGCGCGTGGAATGGTACATCAACGATGCATTGAGCTCTACTGCCACAACCTTTGTTAGCCCTGTCAAAGCAGCAGGTGTGCAAACAGTGAAACTTATTGCCTACGATGCCGCCGATTGCAATTACTCGATCGAGCAGGTCATCGACATACCAATAAATCCGGTTGTTAGCTTCACCCCGGACGAGCAGCAGAGTTGCTCAGGCAATTCATTGTCGGGGTGTGCACCATTCCACGTAAACTTTGAGGGGAAGGTGTTGTTTTCCGATACCAACATTGTGCAATGGAACTTTGGCGATGGAATGACTTCCACGAACCTGAAGCAGGAACATGTGTATAACAGTGCCGGCCTGTTCCAGGTTACTCTCACTGCAACAAACTCGAGAGGCTGTAAAAGTACCAGCACGGCATTCGTCGTGGTATCGAAAACAACTCCAACAGCAGACTTTACGATGGACAGGACAGTTGCCTGTGCGGGCGAAGAGGTCACGTTCACCGAAAAATCACTGAACGCCGATTTCTGGTGCTGGAACTTTGGAGACGGAGGCAGCGACACAGGTAAATCGGTAACTTATAAGTATCCCAGGCCGGGCACTTATACAGTAACGCTCACTGCGAAGAACGCAGGTTGTACGGATGTGAAAGTCATACAGAATGCGATCACAATAAAAGACCCGTACGTGAATTTCACGTCGGCGAAGACCTGTGCCGATCCGTTCAACATATCTCTTAACAACGTTTCAAAGAACTACGATGTGATCGAGTGGGATTTCGGTGACGGTGAAAAATCTACAAGCGTCCAGGTCGGAAGTCATCGTTATGCAATCCCCGGAACATATGTGATGTCGCTTACAGGTACGAATCATTCAACGGGCTGCACTACGATCGCGTATAACACTTTCATTATTCAACAGGTAGAGGCGAAGTTCGATCTCGATAATCCCACGCCATGCAAAGGTGCCCCCATGACATTCACCGACAAGTCGGGCGGGGCGGCACAGTGGTCGTGGGTTGTAGGGCCCAACAATTCAAAAGAACAGAACTTTACGACGTCTATAAAAACACCAGGCGACTATACGGCGAAGCTCGAAGTAACCGACATCGATGGGTGCAAGGCCGTGAGCACGAAGGCGATCAAAGTAGTAGACATGGAAGCCGCTTTCTCGTTCACCGCGTCCAGCACCTGCGACGAGTTCCTGGTCGACTTCAAAGATGGCTCAGTCGGATCGCCCTCACCAACAACGTGGGACTGGCAGTTCGGTGACGGGAATACGGGTTCCGGTAAAACACCGTCGAATGTCTACCTGCAACCGGGCATCTACAGCGTAACACTAAGTGTCTCCAATGGACAGGGCTCATGCGACTACGTGAAGACTGGTGCCATCAACTTCACAATACCAGAGCCGAACTTCGCAACTGCTAAAACAAACTTTTGTATTGGCGAGCAGGTGATCGTAGCAAACACAACAAAGGATGCGGCATTTTTTGAATGGGACTATGGAGATGGACGAAGGGCCGATTTCAGAAGTCCTGTGATCACTTATGATAAAACTGGTCAGTACGATCTCACGCTCTTTGCCCGCGACGTTTTCGGCTGCGAACGAAAGATCACTAAACCGCACCTGGTCA
>DASRSO010000055.1:0-4456 GCA_035656375.1 Cyclobacteriaceae bacterium
TCCCGATAAGATCACTTCTCTTGAATGCCCTTCGTACCGATAAAGGCGCGTCGAATTTCACCATAGCGGAGCGCGAAAAAAACTTTGTAAGAAGCCTGATCGAATGATAGGCCAGATAGTGACGATGAATGTCGTTGATCACCACTCCCAACTTCGCCTGCGATCTCCAGGATCTGAAGAGTGCTACCAATTCTTCGTTTGTGAAGTGATGCACAAATAGTGTAGCAGTAATAACATCGTACTTCCGTTCCTTAAATTGATCGGAGAATACGTTGACGGCCTCAAAATTTATATTGCCAAAATTTTTTCTTGCTATGTCGATGATGTATGGATTTGCGTCAACCCCCGTTACATTAAACTGATATCCGTTCTTCTTCCCCCATTCAAATATCTTCATCGCAAGGTCTCCCCCGCCACACCCGCAATCAGCAATGCTATACGGCCGTTTTTCTTTAATTAATTTCCTGATCCCGTTGATCGTTACGTGATCGCCACCCAATAAACGATTAATAACCTCGAGCTCGCGAAGTGTTTGATCCACCACCTCACCGTTACAGTTGAGGTCGTCCATGATCTCGATTTCAGCAGATCGTGTCTGCAAAGACGTCATGCGTTTACCACCGATAACACCATGCTTTCGAGCGTGAGCCCGGGCCCAAATGCGAAGCTCAATATCTTCTTGTTGTGATCGACACCATTCAGCCTGCCGCACAATTCTTTCAGCACAAACACAACCGTCGGCGACGACATATTTCCATAATTCCTGAGAACGGTATAGGCACAATTGTTCTGTTCACGTGTAAGCCCCAGTTCTTTCTCAATCACCTCAAGTATCCTCCTCCCTCCCGGGTGAATTGCAAAGTATGTTACGTCCGACATATCCTTCGACATTCCTTCAAGCAGCCTGTTGGTGAGGTCCTTTATGCCGGTCTGGATGATGTCGGGCACGTAGGCCGATAACTTCATTTCGAAGCCTACGTCGCCCACAGTCCATGCCATGTCTTCCTCGCCGTTCAGTGCAATATCGCAACGGAAAATGTCGGGTTTCAGGTTGAGACCTTTCCGGGCTTTGCCCTCCACAAGAACAGAAGCCGATCCATCACCAAACAGTGCATTCGCGAGCATGTTGTCCTGTGTGTTCTCATTTTGAAAATGAAGACTGCACAACTCCGTACAAACGATCAGTACTTTCGCATCCTCGTTGTTGCCACAAAAAGAGTCGGCAAGCTTTAGTGCGTTGAATGCCGCATAGCAACCCATGAAGTTCACGCACGTGCGTTGAACGTCGGCACGGAGATCAAGTGCTTTCACAAGGTCGATATCCAGGCCGGGAGCATACAGTCCTGTGCAACTCACAACAATAAGATGAGTGATCTCTTTTGAGCTTATTTTTTGCATTACACTGCGTGCCGATTCGCAGCTCAGCTCAACAGCATGTTTCCGGAAGAGCTCCAGCCTCTTTTTAGTCGAAGGCATCGGGCTAAGGTCCTCAGAGTTGGAATAAAACTCGTAATCTGCGGTTTTACCGTAGTCGGGCAATACAGAGTAACGCGATTCGATACCCGTTGCGCGGTACAATGCCCGCAGCTTTTTAGCATCTTGCTCGTCAAGTTTCATAGCCCGCACCATGAAGTCTGCAATTACCGACTGGCTGAACTTATGCTTTGGCGTTGCAGTACCTATGGCTGTAATGAAACTCATCTATTCAAGTATAATTTAAAAACCGAGATTTGTGTTAGATTGTTCAGGAACGTTTTAGTTACGAATGATTTCAAAATCAACCATACTCCACCTTAGGATTCCCTTTTCATTCTTCCTGATGCCGGTGTTTCTCTTCGCACTGTGCATCAGTCCCAATCTGGTTAGGCAGAATATTCTGTGGTCTTTTCTCATCATCCATCTTCTCCTTTACCCAGCCAGCAATGGCTACAATAGCTATTTTGATAAGGATGAAAAGAGCATTGGCGGACTGAAAAACCCACCGCCCGTTAAAAAAGAACTTTACTACGTATCGATTCTTCTCGATGTGGCGGCGATCGTGCTGGGCCTCATACTGATCAGCAAAGAATTTGCCGCCATGCTTCTAATTTACGGACTGATCTCAAAGGCATATAGCCACCCTTCTGTTCGACTAAAGAAATATGCGTTCCTGGGCTGGATCACCGTAGTTCTTTTCCAGGGACTGTTCACCTTCGCAATGTGCTATGCAGGCATCAATCAGTTCGGCTTCGAAAATCTTTTACAGTGGAAGGTTGTGTTTCCGGGACTTCTTACGAGCCTCATGTTTTTCGCAACCTACCCGATGACACAAGTCTATCAACACGATGAGGATCGTAAGCGTGGTGATATCACGATGAGTATCCGGCTCGGCATACGCGGAACATTCACCTTCGCGATGTGTTTCTTCGCGATCGCGTCGGCTGGTTTTATCTACTATTTTGTGACAACCTTCTCGGCTTTCTATGCCGTGGTATTCATCGTTACTCAATCGCCCGTTGTGATATTTTTCCTGTTCTGGTTTGCTTCAGTGGTGAGAGATCCATCCAACGCCGATCATACATCCACCATGAGGTTGAATTTCATTTCAAGCCTGTGCCTCAATGCATTCTTTGTCTACCTGTTCCTGCATTCGAGTCATTTGATCTAGAATGGATCGCCGTGTGTTCGTTTAACAATTTGTTTTATCAGAAATTTTGGAAGACCCGCTGCGAGATCTGACGTCCATTCACTTCCAAACAAGCGTTGCACCTGCCTTCCAATCCATAATCTACTAGCGAAATTATTTCGCCACGCAACTTCGTATGAGCGCTCCATTTCTTCCCTGGTTATTCTACCGTCTAAGAAGTTCTCAACACATCGTGCTGCTATCAGTCCCGAGCGTATCGCCATCGCCATTCCATTACCACACAACGGAGTGATCATCCCTGCGGCGTCGCCCACCATCAAAACATGATCTACAACAGGCGACTTCGCTTCAAACGATATCTCGCTTATGACTTCAGGCTTTTCAAAAAGAAATTCAGCCTTTTCGAAGATCGATTTTATAAAAGGATTTCTGAACAACACCTCTTCCTCCATTCTCCGGATGTTACCATGCTCTTTCATGTTGTTGCTGTGAGTAAGATAGCACAGGTTCGTTACTCCTCCTTCAACATTACTGATCCCGCAGTAACCATCTTTGAAATTATGAAGCTCGATTAAGCCCTTCGGATGATCGATGCGAATATGATACTTCACCCCGACATACGGTGAACGTCGCTTGTTGAATTGTGCGTCGAGCTTCGAGCGCTTCCCAAATGCACCGATAACGACTTTCGCTTCCTTTATGTTAACATCATCAACAGTTGTGTTACAAAACACATTAACCCCCGACTCGACCGCCTTCCGATAAAGAAAATTATCGAACACATACCGACTGATGCCAAATCCCCCCAGGTCGAGCAACAATTCCGCACTTTTTCCACTAACAGATGTAAGCCTGAAGTGTTTGATCTGCTCTGGACTGAATCCGTCGGGGAAAAGTCCGTTTTCACGAAGGAAGGGAACTGTTTCATTCGAGATATACTCGCCGCACACGCGATGAAACGGATATTGCTTTCTTTCAAAGAGAACAACCGAATGTCCCTTTCGCGCAAGTAAAATCGCGGAAATCAACCCGGCCAGGCCACCACCAATAATCGCAACGTCATATTGTGTTTTCCCGGTCAAGACAGCATGTGGATACAATGTTGAAACATAAGTGGTAGGCTAAAAGAACCACAAACAGGGTGAATTTCGTTATTAGCTCAAAAGAATATGGAAATCGGCGCGACTTCTGCATCTTATTCGTGTGAACACGGGTAAAATTCAGGTTACCTTTCTGCATCCTTGTTCATCAAATTTCGTCTTTAGTATAACGTTGGCTATGGAAACAACTTTAAAGTTGCTGGTTGTCGGGAATAATCCCATCGAACTGAGCAAGGTTCTCGATCAGATCGAAAAGATCGAACAGAAAAAGGACGTGCGCATCGCGTTCGATTTTCAGTCGATCACCGACCGTCTCTCACATTTCAAACCCGACTTCATTCTCATCGACGACAACATCGGTAAAGCCGAGCTCCGTCATGTTGTTGATGAGCTTCTTAGCGACCGCCATACTAAAAACATTCCGATCACTGTTCTCAAGAACTCAAACTACCGCGAAGCGATCAGCACCGGCGTAATGGACTACATACTGAAAGAAAATCTTTCGGGTGACAAGATCTACAGGGCCATGCTGAATTCATTCAAAGTAAGGAAGACACAATTGTATCTCTACAACTCATACAAGAAACGTAAAGGTCAACTGTTGAGAATGTTCCGTAGCAGCGAGCCGGCTTTTCAGATCTGACTTGCCAGCTTAAATTCTTTCCTCACTTTTTCGCCATTCCGATCCAGCTCAAGGATAATTCTTTTGCCTGGCCTTAGATTAAAAAAT
>DASRSO010000056.1:0-22837 GCA_035656375.1 Cyclobacteriaceae bacterium
TGATCGACTCGGTCAGATGCTGGAAGATCAGTTGACTTCGTACAGCCCCAATGACCTTACGCATGCCTACTTCCTTCGCGCGACCTGCAGATTTCGCGGTCACCATGTTTACGAAGTTCACAGTTGCCAGAAGAATGATCAGTACCGCGATAACCGAAAGAACATACACGTTCAGTATGTCCGACTTGTTCGCATTGGGCTGAAAGAGAATATCATTCGAGCGAAGGTGTACATCGCTCAATGGTTGCGACACGGGTGTAAAGAACGACGTTGCGTTGTTCTTCGTAGCGAGTTCTTTAAGCTTCGGATTGAGATCGTCGGCGTTCAGAGGTTTGTCGAGAAGTACGTAGGTGAACATACCCAAGCCTCCCCACGACTCGAGATATTGCCTGAGGCCATCTTCGCCCTGGTTAGGGGTAAACGAACGCAGAAGATCGAACTGAAGGTGTGAGTTCTTTGGTGGGTCCTGAACCAATGCTGTTACATGGAGTTCCGTGTTCTGATTCAGCTTCACGGTCTTTCCGATCGGCGACTCCTCTCCGAAGATCCGCTTCGCCAGCTTTTCAGTGATCGCTATCGAATTGGGTTCATCGAGAGCACCCGTTGTTTTTCCATCCAGGATCTTGAAGTCGAAGATCTCGAAGAAATTGGATTCGGCACGAAAACCCGCATCGCACTTAAGGATCTTGTCGCCGTAGCTGAGATCCAGTTGGCCGCCGCCGCTTACACGCACGGCTTTCAATACTTCGGGGAGCTCTGTTTCGACAGCCGGTCCCAGGGCCGGGGCCGTAACACCAACCAGCTTGCTGCTCACACCTTCGGCACTGTCGATGGTCAGCAGCCGTGCAATGCGTTCGTAGTTCTTATGAAACCTGTCGTACGAAAGGTCTTCAACCACGTACAGGTAAATGATGAGACTCGCGGCAAGGCCCAGGGAGAGTCCCACGATCTTCAAAAGTGAATACCCCTTCTGCCGAAGCAGATTCCGGACACTGGTGATGAAGTAGCTTCGAAGCATAACAGGAATTTCTAGTATGATGCCTGAAGTTACAGTTAAGTTTTAATCGCCCTTCAAACTTTTTACAGGATTGGTGACCGCCGCCTTAAGGGTTTCAAAACATACCGTAAACAGGGCGAGAACGACGGCTACTACTCCAGCATACACGAATATCGAATAGTCGATTTCAATCCTGTAAGCGAATGTTTCCAGCCATCGGTCGAATGCCAGCCAGGCAAGGGGCACCGAAACCAAAAGAGCCACCACCACCAGCTTCACATACTCCGACGACATCATCACGACGATCTGGCTCACCGATGCACCCATCACTTTCCGGATGCCGATCTCCCTGAAACGGCGCTCGGCCATGAATGCCGACAACGCGTAAAGCCCGAGGCAGGAGATAACCACCGCGATCGCACTGAAACTGTTGACCAGCGTGGCAGTCTGCCTATCTGAGTTATACAGCTGTTGAATTGAATCATCGAGGAAGTTGAATTCGAAAGGCGTACCGGGAACGAGATCACTCCACGCTTCCTGCATCGACGCTATTGTGGATTGAAGGGAACCGGTCTCAACATCGAGTATCATGAATTCGAAGTTGCTTTCGTTGATATAAAATACGGTCGGAAGAACTTTGTCGTGCAGACTTGTCTGGTGGAAGTCTTCGACAACACCCACGATCTCGTGGTTCATGTCGCCGTTGTTGCGCCGTGCAGTGAAGATGCGCCCTACAGCCGACTCTACAGGAAAGCCTAATTCTTTGGCCGAGGCTTCGTTGATCACGACTTTGGCTTTCGTATCGTCGAGTGGTTTGTCTTCCGGTTTAAGATAACGCCCGTTGACAAGCCTGATCTTCATCATTGGCATGTATTCCGCATCAACCGGGCACACCTGGTGCGACGTCGCCGATTCGGGAGATCCTCCGAATGGGAACATACGGCTGTCGTAAAGCACCCTTATGCCGGGTGTGAAGTCGGTGCCGGCAACGGCATTCACGTTCTTGTCAGACAATAATCGCTGCTTCAATGTTTCGAAGGCATCTTTAGCTTTTGCAGTGCGCAACGGCAGTACAATTTTCGCACTCGATTCATAACCCAACGGCATGCTTCGAACGAAGCTCATTTGTTTCGACACCACAATGGTGCCGCAGATCAGTACGATTGTAACCATGAATTGAAATACAACGAGTGATCTTCGAAGCCAGCCTTTGGCGCTCACCTCCGGCATTTTGCCTTTCAAAACTTTTGCAGGCTGAAACGCGGAGATATAAAGTGCGGGATAGCTTCCGGCAAGCAATCCTGTGATCACAACGATCGCCAGGAGAGCAATAACAATATAGCTCGTGTTGATATCATTGAAGTTTATTCCACCACCCGTTAGCTCATTGAACCCAGGCAAAGCGATCCACGCAAGACCAACGCCGATCACCGCAGAGATCAATACAAAAGCCATCGACTCGCCCATGATCTGTCGGATGAGCGAAGAACGGAATGCACCCATCACTTTCCGAATGCCGATCTCTGCACTGCGACGGCTCGCACGTGCTGTGGAAAGATTCATGAAGTTGATGCAAGCAATAACAAGGATAAACACCGCGATGCTGAATACACTATATACATAACCAATTCTCGGTGTCTGACCAACGTCGGACTTCAGGTAGATGTCTTTAACAGGTTCGAGTGTGAGTGCTTTTTTTCGGCCGGTCGCCCTGAGCTTTTCGGCTCCGTATTTCATCAGCACACCGTTCATCTTCTCGACGACTGCCCCTGGATCTTCCCCGGGAACCAGTCGCACGTACGAAGGCACGAAGTTGTTGCCAACCCATTCGCTGGTTAGTTCGGGGTCGCGAAGATATTCGGCCCAGCCGTTGCTATTGATCGACGTGAAGAAGTTTGCCTGTATGTGAGACCTGCGTTCTTCGCGGAAGACACCCGTAACACGGAAGTCGTTCGGCGTTCCACCCTGGGCTATCGATATGACCTTGTCGAGTGCTGTGTTGTTTCCAAAAAGCCGGCGGGCCATCTTGTCGGATATGACCACCGAGTTTGGTTGCGTGAGCGATGTTTTCATGTCGCCCTCAATAAATTCGTAGCTGAATATTTTGAATACCGTCGAGTCGGCGATGAGTCCGTCGGATTCGTAGAAGAAGTTGCCATCGTAGGTGATGAGACTTTGACCGGCTTGCGGAGGGTTGAGTACTCGGGTTGCGTACTCTATGCCTGTAACTTCCTCCATCAGCGTCATGGCGATGGGAGGCGACGCGGTGCGCATGGTGTTTTGAACGCCTGCGCTCTCGAAGACCGAGTTTATTCGGTATATGTCGTTTAGATTGGCGTGGTGTTTATCGATCGAGACCTCGTGATAAACGTAGAGACTTAGCAAGAGGCAGCATGCGATGCCAATGGATAAGCCAAAAATGTTGATTGATGAGTATACCTTGTTGCGGGTAAGACTGCGGAGATAAGTTTTGAACATAAGCCGGCGGTTTGGGTAACTACCGGGCATGGGTCGAAAGGTTACAGTGAAGGTGCCGTCGCCGGCGGGCATGCGCTGCACCCGTGACTCGACGCTGTTTACAGTTTATGTTCGGAATACCTGATCTCCTTTTCGCGTGCCACGTCCTCCTTTTCCCTTTTAATGTGAACTTTCGCAGGTGGGCCTACCATGATCGGGACTCTTTCCACCTCGACGTTGGCCAGCTCCAACCCATAGATCTCCTCGGTGGAAAGACTGTGTTTCTTGATAAACCTGTAGCCCTGTATGATCAGGTCGTCGAAAGTGGAGATCTCGCTGTCTACCGAAGCCAGTGAGTGCAGGATCACAAACTTGAAGTCGGCCGGCATGCTATGACGGTTCAGCGACTCGTAGTGACTTACGAGATCGATCTCGGCATTTTCGGCCATGTCGTGGAGGATCTTGTTGAACAACAGGTTCACACGATGGTCGGCCTTGAATCCAAGCTTGATCCTTACGAAGAAACATTTCTTGGGAATGATCGTGTCGACGGAGTACTTCGAAGTATACGGGCTGTCGACCGTATCCACGTGTATAAACCAGTACACGTCGGCACGTTTAGGTTTCTTCTTGAAGATCGAATAGATGATGTTCGAGTCGATGTACCGTTTGCTGTCGGCTACAGCCATGTACACAAGATTTGTGGCTTCCCGCGGCACGGTGGTGTCGGCCTGCAGATCCTGTATCAACGTGATGTAATGTTTCAGATCGACGAACTCCGTATGACGATCGCGAAGGTTGCGTGCCTTCAGCAATATGAACATCAGCACGAAGAAGACGGTAGCGATAGAGAATGTGAACCAGCCACCGTGATAGAACTTGCTAAGGTTCGATACCAGGAACATTCCTTCGAGTGTGAAGAACGCGAGCCCCAGGAACAGGAACCGTATGGTAGATTTCTTTACGGTTCGGAAATAGTAGACCAGCAGGGTAGTGGTCATCAACATATCGACGGTGATCGCCAGACCGTACGCGCCTTCCATGTTGTCGGACTTCCGGAAGATGACAACCACGAGTATCGTTCCTGCGAGCAACATCCAGTTGATCGCGGGGAGATAGATCTGTCCTTTAGCCTGGCTTGGGTAACGTACCTGCGTGCTGGGCCACAGCTTCAGCTTCATGGCTTCGTTCACGAGCGTAAATGTTCCCGAGATCAATGCCTGGCTGGCGATGATCGCGGCCATCGTTGCGAGCACGATACTGATATTGAGTAGTGGCTCGGGAACGATCGCGTAGAAAGGAGTAACACCGTTGAGTTGAGTACCGGTGCGATCGAGCAACCATGCAGCCTGGCCGAAGTAGTTCAGCATCAAACAAACAAAAACAAATCCCCATCCCACGCGAATGTTGCTCTTGCCGCAGTGACCAAGGTCGGAATACATCGCTTCGGCCCCCGTGGTACACAGGAATACTGCGCCAAGGACCCAGAAGCCACCCGAATGATTGTTTAAAAGGTTCCATGCATACACCGGGTTAAGGGCTTTGATCACCATCGGGTTGTCGAACATGTGGATCGCTCCGAAGATGGCTATGGTTATAAACCATAAGAGCATGATCGGTCCGAATGTTTTCCCGATCACCGTTGTTCCAAATTGCTGAAAGAAGAACAGCACGATCAGGATCCCGATAGCAATTGGCGCTGTTGGAATACCGGGATAGTTGATGGTAAGACCTTCGATGGCCGCGGAGATACTGAAAGCCGGGGTTATGAAACCATCGGAGATGATCGTACAACAGCCAATGATGGCAGGATAGATAACCCAACTGGTCTTGAACTTTCTTACGAGAGCATACAAGGCAAAAATACCACCCTCACCTTTGTTATCTGCATTCAGCGCGAGGTAGACATACTTAATGGTGGTAATGATCACCAACGTCCAGAACACGCACGACAGGCCACCGAGCACAAGATCGGGAGTGATAACCGTGTCTTTACCCACGATCGCACGAAACACGTAAAGTGGCGAAGTACCAATGTCGCCGTAGATAATACCGAGCGATACCAATACACCGCCGGCCGAAAGGGTTTGAATACGACTAAGCTTGTTTGCCATGTGTGTCGACCTTTATCTCGGCCTGCATATTTTTTTCATCATTCTTGCCAATGATCAGCCTGTTGCTTCGATCGTAGGTTAGGTAACTGACCATCCAGCTGAACAACGTTAGCAATTTATTTTTGAATCCAATGATCGACATAAGGTGAACGAACATCCACACGTACCAGGCGAAGAACCCCTGGAACTTTATTCCTCCTTTAAGATCGACAACGGCTTTGTTCCTGCCCACGGTTGCCATCGATCCTTTATCAAAATAACTAAACGGTTTCAGCTTACGCTTATGAATTATGTTGCTGATATTTTTCGCTACGAGCTTGCCCTGTTGTTGTGAAGGCGGAGCCATCTGCGGATGTCCTGCAGGAAACTTCTGATCTCCTTCCATCAACGCCACATCGCCAATGGCAAAGATGTTCTCGAAGCCTTTCACGCGACTGAACTCGTCGGTCAGTATCCTGTTGCCGCGGCCTATCGATTCGGGGGGAAGTCCTTGAATGGGATTGCCTTTCACGCCTGCAGCCCATATCAATGAGCGGCTGTTGAGCTTTTCACCGGTGCTTAATAATACTTCCTGTCCATCGTAGCCTTTTACGGCGGTGTTCAGTAATACCTTTACACCCATTTTGGTAAGGAAGTCGTATGCTTTCCTGCCAGCTTCCTCCGACATGCCGTCGAGCAATCGTGGTCCCGACTGAACAAGATAGATGTCCATCTCGCGCATGTCGAGTTCCTTGTAGTCTTTTGGGAACACGTTTCTTTTCAGCTCCGTAAGGGCGCCTGCGAGCTCGACGCCGGTGGGGCCGCCGCCGACCACCACGAAGTCCATGAGGCTGTTCATCACGTCGTTATCTTCTGTGAGGAGGGCGTATTCGAAGTTGCGGATGATCTTGTTACGAAGCTTGGTGGCATCGACGATGTTCTTCATTTGGGAGGCATTGTCTTCGACCTCCTTCATGCCATAATAATTTGTGACGGCGCCGGTGGCGATCACGAGGTAGTCGTAGCTGATACTCCCGATGGAAGTCTCGATACATTTTTCGCCCGGGATAACTTTTTTAACGTCGGCGAGGCGGAAGTAGAAATCGTCTTGTTTTCCGAACAATTTTCTGAAGGGAAAAACTATAGAATTGGTTTCTAGTCCCGAAGTGGCAACCTGGTAAAGTAATGGTTGAAACGTGTGGTGATTATACTTGTCGAAAAGGACTACCTGCACCTTTTCCTCTCGAAGTGATTTGACCACTTCAACTCCACCGAATCCTCCTCCGATGACTATTACGCGGGGTTTGCCCAGGTCCGCGATACGCGTGCGCGTGGTGATCAGTTTGGGCATTTAAAAAAGCAACAATTGCCTTGAAAACGCCGCAATTTATGCACCAAAGAAGGGATTTAGCATAAGCGTAAATAAATTTTTTAAACCCCGCTATTGGACGTCTAAACCCCGTATTTTTGCCCCTCGCAATCACCCAATCACTCTAAACTAACAAGCGTATGCTGAAAAAACTTGTTTTTGTATTGTCTGTCGGCTCTCTCATGATGTGCTGTACCGGTGGCACTGAAAAGCTCCAGTCGCAGGTGGATTCCCTGAAGGCCGAATTGAAGGTCAGCCAGGAATTTAACGCAACACTACAGGAAGTAGGCGTATTGATGGATTCAATCGATGCAAATCGCCAGCTCCTCCGTGTAAATATGGTAGAAGGAACTACCTACGATAATTATACGATGCGCATGAAGGACATCAATAATTACGTAAAGGATACACAACGTAAAATTGAAGACCTCGAAAAGTCTCTCAAGAAATCAAAAGGATCGGCCAACACATATGCAGCTACCATCAAGAAATTGAAATCTGATATCGAAGCGAAAGGCAAAGAGATCGAATCGCTTCAAGCACAGGTAGATAAATACAGGAACGAAAACGACAACCTCGTTCAGACCGTAACATTACAATCTAAAGAGATCGACGACCAGGAAGCAGAACTTACTGCAAAACGCCAGGAACTCGAGCTGATCGAAGCACGTATCCAGGAACTCATGGTACAAAGCAAAGTGAACGAAGCCGACAGCTACTATGCGCGCGCACAAGCAGTTGAGCTTGCCGCTACTCGTACCAAGCTCGCTCCACGCAAAAAGAAAGAGACATACAAAGAAGCACTCGAGCTTTATAAGAAGTCGCTTTCACTTGGAAAGGCTGAAGCACAAGCGAAGATCGACGAGTTGGAAAAGAAGATCTGATGAAATAGGCGAGACGCCACTTCATCTGTTTATAACCAATATGTATATAAAAAAGTCAGGCTCGTCGTCTGACTTTTTTTGTTTGTCGAAATGCCTAAAAGTGGGGTATTACATCACCTTGTTTCAACAACTACTTTAGTCTCATCATTCGACACAGTTATCATAGGTGTTTAGTGAAAAAAGGCTGCCAGGGGTAAGGGGCAGCCTTTTATTTTTTAAAGATCTCTAGGACTCGAATGCAATTGGATATTGGTGATTGGTCATTGGGCATTGGAGGTTGTTTTAATGCAATACCCAATTACCAATCACCAATTACCAATATCCAGGTTACCCCCCACTTAATAACTCACTCCTTCCACATACTCATTTGTCGTAGCTAAGAAAGGCGTAGCGAAGCACTTTTGCCCTTGTTATGACATACACACTACGACGAATTTATACAACTCTCTTGCTGATCCTGGTTGTGACGGTATCTCACGCCAAAAGATTCACAGCAATTTCCAACGGAAACTGGGTGGTTCCTTCAACATGGAGCTGCAAGTGTATCCCCGCAACAGGCGACAATGTAATAATACCTCAAGGTATCACGGTAACTGTTACAAGACCGATTGCTGCGCAAGCGATCAGTCTCTCGATCGCAGGGGAGCTTGAGCTCAACAACGGTATGCTCCAGATCGGTGAAGGCGATAAAGTAACGGTGCTCCCCGGCGGAAAGGTTATTTCGAAAGGTCTTGGTGGTGCGATCTATGCCGGTACCACTGCACACTATTTCGAAAACGGAAGGGTTGTTACAGGTCCGGCAACGATCGGGGTTAAAGTGTTCAAAGTTGCCCTCATGTTTTTCGAAGCTGAGTCGGCCGAAGGTCACACAACACTCAACTGGGCTTCCGCCGGCGAAGTCGACGTGAAGTATTACGAAGTACTCTCTTCAAACGATAGCATTACGTTTCAGCCAATGGGAGAGGTGCAGGGATCTAAATATTCTTTGAGGCGTAAAGACTATACTTTTTCCGTCGGAAACCCGGCTTCCGAAGTGGAATTCTACCGTCTCGAGGCAGTTCGGGCCGACAGTGCACGCGTGGTTCTTTCGACAATACTCGCAAAGTAATTTTGCAGTGATACCTTTGTGTCGAGAACCATACCCCTTTAAGTGCAACTTCTTACCGTTTTGGAATTGAGTGTTCTAAAGAACATCACGAATAGTGGTGCATCCTTTGCCCACTCGGTTGCAGAGCGACGTAACGTAGTGTTGACGAATGCCCTCAGCCTGGTGTCGTCGGTTGCAGTCCTGCTGCTGTTGATCTTCCGAACGATCTTCCGGAGCCCGATGGATTCGGTAAGTATCTGGCTGTATTTCGCGGCTGCGCTTTTTCTCGCCCCGGTCTTTCTCAATAAAATGAGATACCTCCGGTTGAGTCGGCTTGCTATGTGCTGGATCCCGCCGGTGTTCCTGATGGTAGTCTGCTATTATGTGCTTTCAACCGAAAAGGTTACAGTTGTGTCGTATATCGGGATGCGATACTACCTGTTGGCGTTTTGCTGTCCGCCATTTCTAATTTTCAGTGTTCCGCGCGAACGGATATTCATAGCCGCGCTGCTCGTCCCGGTATTATGCATTATACTGTTCGACCCGATCTTTACTTCGTTAGGAGTTGGATACTTCGCCGATGACAACGGCGATTATGCATTTAATAACGTGCGTGCAGTAGTGTCGTTGTTTGTGATCAGTTGCGCGTGCTATATCCTGAAAAGCCGTGCCGACAAAAACGAAGATCTTAATACCAGCCTCATCTCCGAGCTGGCATTGAAGAACAAAGAGATCCAGAAACAAGCTTCCGATCGCGTCCATAAGCTTAACCGCGAATTGTATCAGCGCCTGCAACAGCTTACCGAGCGCGAATTTATTCTCAACCAGTCGCAGCGCATCGCTAAGATCGGCAGCTGGGAGTATACTATTCAAGGCGGGAAATTGTTTTGTTCCGACGAGATGTACAACATCTTCGGCATCAATAAATCCGTCGACGTGCAGGCAAACAACATCGGTGAGATCATAGGCGGAGAAGCCGGCAAGTCGGTCATCACGGCCACCACGCACCTCCTGAAGACCAACGAACCATTCGACATCACATTCAGGATACGAACGCCACTGGGCTACAACAAGTGGTTGCGCATGTCGGCATTCCCTGTAACAGAGAAAGGAATGACCCTCGGGGTGCGCGGCATCTGTCACGACATCACATATTATAAAGAGGCTGAAGAGCTTCTTCGCGCAAGCGATAAAAAATACCGCTCTTTGTTCGAACAGGCATCGGACGCCATCATCATCACCGACTTCAACGGTAACTTCACGGATGCCAACAGCAGTTTTTGCAAGATGTTCGGCTACTCACTGGAAGAACTGTTGCACATGAACATCTCGGAGGCGATCGACCCCGAGGAAAACGTGCGCCGGCCGATCATGTTTGGCGTGCTTGCACAAGGCATCCATGTTTTCAATGAGCGCAGGATGGTTTGTAAAGACGGTTCCATTCGCGACGTGGAGGCCAACGTAAAGAAGCTGGATGAAGGAAGGGTGGTGGCGATCATTCGCGACGTTACCGAATTACGCAAAGCACAAAAGCAGATCCAGCTCAGTGAAGCAACATTCCGCGGTGCGTTCGAGCACTCGGCTATCGGTATGACCATCGTGTCGCCGGAAGGGCAATGGAAGCAGGTGAATCGCGAATTCTCGAATATCGTCGGGTACACCGAAGAAGAACTGTTGAGTGGTATGCGTTTCCGCGATATCACTCACCCCGACGACCTCGACAAGAACATGAACCTCTTCGACGAGGCCGTTCGTGGCGAACGCGACAGCTACCGGATGGAGAAGAGGTATATCCACAAGAATGGCAACACTATCTGGGTCCGTATCAACGTATCGATGGTGAGGGACGATCGTAACCGCGCCGTGTATTGTGTTTCACAGATCGAAGATGTGACCCACGACATCGTGGCCAACGAAAAACTGATGATCAGCCAGGCCAACCTGCAGGCTACGATCAACAATGCCACGGTTATGATATGGTCGATAGATAAAAATTATAATCTATTGACGTTCAATCGTCCGTTCTTCAAGTACATGAAAGAAGTTTATGGAGCTGAACCCCGTCTTGGCCAAAGATTATTGGGCGATCCTTCCAATGAAGATCATCAGGGAATGTATGTTAGATGGAAAGAGTTTTATCGGCGTGCATTTGCTGGCGAGTCTGTCCAGGTGGAGGAGCAAAGACATGGGCAGGATTTTACATACTCACTAAGCCCGATCAAAGAGAGTGACCAGATCATCGGGATAAGTATTGTTGCCGAAAACGTTACCAACCGCAAAGCACACGATCGTGAACTTGCGGAAGCAAACAAGAAGATCGAGGAACTAAAGCTTATGGCCCTCCGTTCGGTGATGAGTCCACACTTTATCTTCAACGTACTGAACTCTATCCAATTCTTTATAGCGAAGAACGATCGATTGAACGCCATCAATTATCTCTCGACGTTCTCCAAACTGATACGGAGCATTCTAAATCACTCCGTTACCAATCGTATAAAACTTGGAGAAGAGGTCGAAATGTTGAAGAACTATGTGCACCTGGAGATGACTCGTTTCGAAGAGAAATTCAGCTTTGTTATGGAGGTAGAGCCGACGCTCGACACCGATCACGTCGAGATCCCCTCGCTGCTCATACAGCCTTATGTTGAGAATGCAATTCTTCATGGATTGTACAACCGGAAGTCACCAGGGACGTTAACGATCAGAATTAAAGAAGGAGAGGATTCAGTTGTCTTTGAAATTGAGGACAACGGCGTGGGCAGGGCAGAGGCGATGCGGGTGCGACAACAGAATTTTCCCAGCCATAAATCGATGGGTATCCGCCTTACCGAAGAGCGTTTAAAGCTGATTAAACGGCAAAATAACGCAGCATTCGAGATCGAGGACCTCATCGACGAAAGCGGCCCCCTGGGGACGCGGGTGAGAATATCGATACCATACTGAAATTTTCATATTTTTAGTATATGCTGAAAAGTATCATCGTCGATGATGAAGCCAAGAGCGGGGAGGCTCTGAGGATCCTTATAGAGGATTTTTGTGACGATGTGCAGGTCTGTGCCATCTGCAAGACCGTCGATGAGGGCTTGCTTGCTATTATGGAGCACCATCCCGATGTTGTGTTCCTCGATATCCAGATGCAGCGCGAGACGGGGTTCGACCTTCTCGAACGTTTGCAGGAGATCACCTTCGAAGTAATTTTCACCACTGCCCATTCGGAGTACGCCATTCGCGCATTCCGTTTTTCGGCGATAGATTATCTCCTTAAGCCTATCGACCTGGAAGAGCTGAAGGCGTCGCTTGTAAAAGTGAAGAAGAAGCTCAGCCAGGGTATCAGTGCACGGCTTCAGCAGTTGATGCGGAATCTCAAAGAGACTTCCGGGGAAAACTATAAGCTTGCCCTGCCGACGACAGACGGGTTGTTCTTTGTAAAAGTATCGTCGATCGTTTATTGCGAGGCCTCGTCGAACTACACCGAAATCGTTACCGACGACGGCAGAAAGCATATTGTGAGCCGTACGTTAAAGGAATACGACGAAATGCTTTCGGAGTACAATTTTTATCGCATCCATAACTCTTATCTTATCAATCTCAATGCCGTGAAGAAATATATTCGCGGTGAAGGTGGCTCGGTTGTGATGGTCACTGGACAGTCGCTCGACGTATCGAAGCGCAAGAAAGAAGGTTTTTTAGCACGAATAGCCAAGAGAGAGGCCGCCGGCTAATCTAACGCTCCCACCTACTCATTCATCATGGTTTAGCCTCATTCCACACGATAGGTTTGCATCATTAAAACAAACTTATCAGGAATGAAAAAATTATTCTTAATCATTATTTGTGCAACTGTATACAACTTTACACTTGCGCAGGACACAAAGATCCGCTTCTTCGGTCAGCCGGAGTTCAGCAACACTTCATCTACACAGACGAACAACTTCAAAGGTGTATCGAATGTTGGTCAGTACATCAAGCGTGATACTTCGACTTCGAAGACTAACTTCAACACGGGTACGTTCGCACTGTTCGTTACATCGCAGCTCAGCGATCGTATTTCGGTTCTTAGTGAAGTAAGCTTCAGCACGTCGGGCAACAAGTCGTCGTTCGAATTGCAACGCCTGATGGTGCGCTACAACTTCCAGGACTACTTCAGTGTGCGTGCTGGTAAGATGTTTGTGCCGCTCGGCTACTGGAACAACCAGTTTACGCTCGGTCTTATTCTTCAGCCTACTATCCAGCGTCCGCTTGCATTACGTACGGTTAGCGATGGTGGTGTACTGCAGTACAAAGACACCGGTGTTCAGATCGAAGGTGAGAACATCACTTCGGCAAGACTTTCTTACAAGGTTTTGGTTGGAAACGGTATTGGTTACTATGGTTCTAACGACAAGACTGATCATCACGTAGCGGTTACTGCACAGGTTGCAGCCGAGCCCGCGGATGGTCTGAAGATCATCGCTTCTGGTCAGTTCGACCGTGTTGAGAAAGGCAGGCCGAACCCTAACGGAACGATCGCTGCGTTGCCCGATGGTGGTCAGCTTTCACTCCTCGTTGGTTCAGTTGCTTACAGGAACCCTGAGAAGAAGCCTGAATTCATCGCTGAATTCGTTCACCAGACAACAAACTTCGACAACATCGGCAAGCGCACAAGCTACTCTGGTTATGTGTACGGTGGTTACAAGGTTACTGGCAAGATCACTCCTTACTTCCTGTATAACTATACACAGGCAGGCGCATCCAGCACAGAAGCTGATCCTTACTTCGCACCCCTCCCGGTTAACATCAACACGTTGGCTATCGGTGCACGCTACAAGTTCAACTCGAACTTCATCGTAAAGCTTGAGTACGAGAACACCCTGAACAAGACTATCTACCAGGATATCACTGCAGGTCCTCTCACTTTGGATAAAGGATTTACGAACACATCGAAGAACAACACCCTTCGCGCACAATTAGCATTTGTATTTTAATCGATAAGAAAAATGAGAAAGACACTTTTAATAATTCCGATCCTCTTCATCGTAATGACAGCATTCGCGCCTTCGGCAGAGATTGCGATCATCCTCAACAAAGAGAATACGATCGAAAGGCTCACAGTAGGTGAGGCGAAGCTCTACTGGCTCCGCAAGATCAAGAAGCGTTGGCCTGATCTTAACAAGAACATCAAGCCTGTTGACCGCAAAAGCGGTAACCCCGAACAAGATGCTTTCTATGCAAAGGTGTTGGGGATGTCGGCTACCGACGTTGAGACATACTTCTCACAGAGGCAGTACGAAGCAGCTGAGAAGCCCCAGGACAAGTTTGCAACTGATGCCGCAGTTATCGACTTCGTAGCAGAGGAAGCAGGTGCAATTGGTTTCGTAAACACAGCTTCGCTCACAGCAGAAGCAAAAGCAAAAGTTAAAATAGTTCTTATCGTTCCTTAACGGGGACAGAAAAAAGCAGAAGATGTTTAATAAAATCAAACACTCACTTGTAGGAAAGATCATGCTCGGCTACGCGGTGATCATCATACTCGCCTTCGTAACAACGTTGGTGAGTATGTACACCGCCTGGCAGAACAGGTCGATGGACAAGCTCGTGTCGGATGCCTGTTACCCGATGATCCTCTCCCTCAAAGAAACGGAGATGCTCGCTTCGGAATCTTTCAAGCTCACGAACAACTGGATATACCAGCCCGACGTGAAGGAGAAGGAAAAACTGCAGGGCCTTCACGCAGTTGACGTGAACAAGCAGGTTGATGACCTGAGAAAGATCAGTGCGAAGATGGAAGACGAGACTGCGATCGAAGAAGTTCGCAATATCGTGAGTGGCCTCGAAGCCCTCATCTCCGAAGAACAGGTAGTGATGGACAAACTGAAGAGCGATGAATCGTATGCCGACGATAAAACCGTCGACGAGGCGATCAGCGCAATGGAGAAGAAGATCACCCCCGCGCAAAAGACTCTCAGTAGTCTCGTAATGCAGGCATCAACTCATCAGAACCAGTTGTTACAGGAAGTGAAAGATCGTAAAGCAGCGTACTCGAACATGCTCACGGTCCTTTATATCAGCAACATGGTATTATTTCTTGCTATCGGTATTTACGCGAGCTTCTTTTCGAAGAACTCGATCACAAAACCGATTGCAGGTCTCAGCGACCTGATCAGCATGCTGTCGAAAGGTCAGTTTGTTTCGGTAACACTCAAAAAGGGCAAGGACGAGATCGGTCGTATGGCCGAAGCTATCGAGAATATGCTCGTCGGTCTGAAAGCTAAAGCTGAGTTTGCCGGCAACATTGGTAAGGGCAACTACGAAAGCAATTTCGAATTGCTGAGCGACGAAGACGCGATGGGTGCAGCGCTGATACAAATGCGTGACAACCTGAAGCGTGCCGCCGATGAAGACCGTAAGCGCAGTTGGGCTACCGAAGGTCTCGCAAAATTCGCCGACATCCTTCGCTCACGCAGTAACAACCTCACGGAGCTGTCCGACAACATCATCAGTAACCTGGTGAAGTACATGAATGCCAACCAGGGAGCATTGTTCCTTGTAAACGACGACAATCAACAGGATACATTCATCGAACTCGTGTCGTGCTATGCGTACGACCGCAAGAAGTTCGGTGGAAAGAGGATTGAGATCGGTCAGGGCATCACTGGTCAGTGTGTTCAGGAACGCGACACAATTTATATGTCCGACATCCCTGGCGACTATCTGAAGATCACATCGGGTTTGGGCGAAGCGTTGCCACGCCACTTGCTGGTAGTGCCGCTGCGTCTCGACGAACAGATCTTCGGTGCTGTCGAACTGGCTTCGTTCCACCCCATTGAACCTCATCACGTGGAGTTCGTGGAGAAACTCGGTGAAAGCATCGCTTCGACGATCTCGTCGGTGAAAGTGAATGGTCGCACCAAGAAGCTTCTCGAAGAAACGCAGGTTCAGGCTGAACAGATGCGTGCACAGGAAGAGGAGATGCGTCAGAATATGGAAGAGCTTTCGGCTACCCAGGAAGAGATGCATCGTGCGCAACGCAGGAGTGAAGAGACAATCCGTGAATTGCAAAAACAGTTGGAAGTGGCGGAGCTGGAAACTGAAACTTCAAAGTGATTACTAAGGATAACATCAAACAAGTGAGCGAAATATCTGACATAACGGGCCTTGTGATTTCCATGAGCGAGATGATGGGTAAACTGAATACCATCCTCGCCGACTCGGTGGTTCTCGATCTAAGCCTGGGCATTGCAGCCCTCGGCCGCGACGTGGAGACGCTGGTCGGAGTTACCTCCGAAGAAGTTACCGGCGACAAGTTTTCGAACATGCTTGTCGGTACCAACATGCAGGAACTCCTGGAAGAGAAACTAAGGCCGGGATATTTCGCCGCACTTGATGCCAATCTTTGGACGCGTAGAGGGGAGTCGTGCAAAGTCTCACTCTCCGGTTTTTACCTTGGACTCATTAGCGACATCAACGGATACATCATTTTGAAAATTAAACTCAAAGAAGACAATTCAGCGCTAAAGACGGAATTGTTCACGAAGAAACGTGAACTGGATACATTCATCTATCGCGCGGCTCACGACTTACGTGGCCCGCTGGCGACGATCAAAGGACTCGTCAACCTCCTGAAGATCCGCAAGACCGATATAGAGGTCGACAAGTTGACGAACCTTATCGAAGTTCATGCCGACAAGCTCGACGACCGTTTATTCAAGCTGCTCTATTTAGCAAACGACAACGGCCACTACGAAGATGGAAAGGGATGCGTGGACTTCGTTGTACTGAAAGAAGCTCTCATCAAGACCCTGACAGATAATTGTCAGCTCGACAAAGCGATCCTGGCTTTCCAGGCGCCCACGTCGATGCTCTGCCAGGTGAACGACAGGGCAATCACACGACTGGTGAGACACGCGATCCTGTACATCATCAGTCTGCCGGTAGCGTCGGCAACGGAAGACAATCAACTGGAGATCGATGTGCAAATGCGCGTTTCACACGCGAGGCTGCTCATTGCGATCCGTACGCGTGGGTTCCTTGCGAGCGAGCCCATCCGCCAGGTGATCCAGCAACCGTCGTCGCTCTACAACGATCTGTTATCACATCCGCTGCTGTTCAACTACTACGTGGCATACAAAGAAGCAACACTGCTCAGGGGAACCTTGCAGGTGAACTTCAAAGGATCCACACAGCAGGTGATAGACCTGGTAATACCAGTAGGACCGCAATTATTACAGTAACCATAGATTAACAAGTATAGTAGACGAAACTTTTTACCAAGTGATACAAGACATCGACATAGCGGACCTCAAAAAGATCACGACACTCGTGCAGGCGAAGTACGGGTATGACTTCCGCGACTATGCAATGTCGTCGTTTAAACGACGCATGCTGCGATTGCTCGAGATGAAATCGCTAACGACCGAAGGGTTGTTGAAGAAACTGTCGGATCAGCCGGCGTTCATCACAGAGTTCATCGACGAGGTGACTGTGAATGTGACCGAACTTTTTCGCGATCCCAGTTTCTGGCGACTGTTACGTGATGAGATCATTCCTGCAATCTTATTGAACAATAAAGAGTTCAGGATACTTCACGCAGGTTGTTCTTCGGGAGAAGAGGTCGTGTCGATGACAATACTGCTGAAAGAAATGGGGATCGCTAACAACGTGTCACTCGTAGCGACAGACATCGATCCAACCATTTTGGAGAAAGCGGTTGCTGCAACGTACCCGGTAAAGAACATGGAGGTGAATGACAAGAACTATATCCGCTTCCAGGGAACAGCAAAGTTGAGCAACTACTATCGTGAAGAGAACGGAAGCGCAGTGTTTAACAAAGACTTGTTGAGGAATGTAACGTTCCGCCAGTTTGATCTCGTGAGGGGAGAAGTGTTCAACAAGTTTGACCTCATACTGTGCCGTAATGTGATGATCTATTTCAACCAGGCGTTGCAGAACGAAGTGTTGAAGAAGTTTCACAGCAGTCTTTTCAAGTACGGATACCTGGCAATTGGTACTAAGGAGTCGTTGATGTGGTGCGAGTACGCGAACAGGTTTATCTGTGTGAACCAGGAGGAGAAAGTTTACCGCAAGATCAAGGACTGATGTTGAAGTACAATCTCCACAATGGTTTCAGGGCGGTAGTGATCGGCGGATCTGCCGGCAGCTTCCAGGGCATCGTGCGGATCTTATCGGCAATGCCGGCTGATTTCCCGCTACCGGTGATCATGGCGCTGCACCGACTGAAGCATGTACGCAATGGATTCGTGGAGGCCCTGTCATTGAAGAGTACGCTGCCTGTTGTTGAGCCGCAAGACAAGGAACCGATAAAGAAGTCGATGGTGTACCTGGCCCCGGCCAATTACCACCTGTCGATGGAGCTTGGAAATTGTTTCTCGTTGTCGACGGAAGAGATGGTAAACAACTCGCGCCCGGCGATCGACATCACCTTGAGCAGCGCGGCCTATGTGTACCGCAACAAGCTGGTAGGCATACTGCTGTCGGGAGCGAATCGCGATGGAGGACTTGGAATGAAGAGCATTCACGACAAGGGAGGCCTGACGATCGTACAGGAGCCTTCGGAGTGCATGATCGATACGATGCCAAAAGCTGCGTTGTCGGTAACATCGATCGATCATGTGCTTTCAGTCGACTGCATTATAGAATTTTTAAAGGAATTAAGTCAACAGTATAAAAATGAATATCGGACTACATAAACGCCCTAAGGTGGCCACAGTTCTCACCACTGTGTACTTCACCGGAATATTGATCTCTGCCACGGTGCTGTATGCATTGCAGGGCGACCTCTCGAAGGACGCCGCCTGGATGTGTTGCAGAATTGTGGGTGTCACACTCTTCATCGGCATCGTTGCGATCTATTTCACAGCGCGGTCGAGGGACGAGCGCGTGGTTTACCTCGACAGGAAGCAGGAAGCTACCGATGAGAAGACCGACGAGAACAAGGGCGACAGCCAGCTTGGTGAAGCGCTCTTGAAAAACGTGACGAACAGCCAACAGTTCTTAAATGAAGTGTGTAGCCGTGTCGGTGCGGGGCAGGGAGCGATCTATATCGAGAACGAAGGTAACCTGGAGTTGAAGTATGGATATGCGCTGGGGAGCGAGCGTATGTCGGTGGCTTTTCAGATTGGCGAAGGTTTGGTGGGACGTGTAGCTGCCGATGGCAAAGCCCTGTATCTCGATGAGCTTCCGGAGGGGTACATCACTGTGTTCTCCGGTTTAGGAAATGCGTCGCCGACACGATTGGCGCTGGTGCCGATAAGATCGGGCGAGCGTGTGATCGGTGTGATCGAGATAGCGACGTTCTCGGATCTGAATAAATCTACGCTGAGTCACCTCGAAGAAGCAGCGGGTAAAATTGTAACAACCACCAAATAATTAAACGAACATGTTTCGAAATGTTAAAATAAGAATCCGGATAACGCTGCTGGTGTTGACAATGACGCTCGTAGCAGCGGCGGCGATCGGCGTGATTGCTCTTCATACGGGCACTGCGCCCGAGGCGACCGACCTGGTGTATGCGGGCATCGTAGCGTGTTCCTTCGCGGTTGCAGCTGCGATGGTGTATGCACGTTCGCTGACACGTCCACTGCTGTCGCTCGATGCGACGCTGCGAATGGTGTCGCGTGGAGAACTCCCCGAAAAATCGGATCGCGAGTTCCCCGGTGAACTTGGTCACATGCAGTCGCGACTCAACGACCTGGTTGATGTGTTGAAAGGCAACGCAGGCTTCGCACAAAAAGTAGGAGAGGGAAAGTTCGACACCCCGTTCCAACCCGCCGGCGATAACGACAAGCTTGGTCATGCACTGCTCGACATGCGCGACAACCTCGTTGCCAACGACCAGAAGGAAAAGGAACGCAACTGGATCATGCTTCGCCTGGCAGAAGCAGGCGAGATCACCCGTACCCACGACACACTCGATAAGCTTGGTGATGAGATCATCCGGTTCGTGATCGAGAAGACAGGCGCGGTGCAGGGAGCATTTTATGTGACCAACGAAGAGGGTGGCACCATCGAGTTAACCAACAGCTTCGCGTACAACCGCAAAAAATATCTGACGAAGTCGTTCAAGATAGCGGAAGGACTTGTAGGGCAGGCCGTAGCAGAGAAAGATATCATACTTCGCACAGAGATCCCCGGCGACTACGTAACGATCAGTTCCGGAATTCTTGGTGACCAAAAACCTTCGTGCATACTTATCATGCCGTTGATCGCTAACGAAGAAGCATACGGTGCAATTGAGATTGCGGGCTTTGAAAAGTTCGACACCACACGTGTGAAGTTCATTAAAGAACTCAGTGTGATGCTTGCCCGGACTATCTTCAACATCAAGGTGAACGAACGCACACGCAAGCTCCTTGCCGAGTCGCAGGCCATGGCCGCCGACCTGAAAGAGAAACAGGAAGTGTTGCGTCAGAATGCCGAGGAGATGCAGGCCACTCAGGAAGAACTTCGCAATTCGAACAACAGGCTCGAAGAGCAAATGGAAGAGGTGAACCGTACACGTAACCGCATGCAGTTGCTTTTGGAGAACGCTTCGGAAGTGATCACAATTTGCGAACCCGACGGAACGATCCGCTACGTATCGCCTTCGGTCGAGACAATCCTTGGTTACGAACCGCAGGACCTGCAGGGTCGCACAAATTCCGAGCACGTTCATGCCGAAGGCCGTGCGATCTATCGCGACCTGTTTAAGAATCTGGAAGAAAAACCTTCCGAGCAGATCACGATCCAGTATGAATATCAGACTCAGTCTGGAAACTATATCTGGCTCGAAACGACTGGTACGAACCTGATGTCGAACCCTGCCATACACGGATTTATCCTGAACTCGCGTGACATCACCGAAAGGAGAAGAGCAGAGCAGGAGCAGCGTATGCGAAGCAAGATGCAGGCTCTCTCGGAAAATTCGATGGACCTCATCACGCGTCTCGAAGGAGGTACGATCAGTTACATCAACCCGGTGATCGAGACATACACTGGAAAAGATGCGTCGGCATTCATTAACCAGAAGGTCGATTTGGCCGACATCGATTCGACGATCCTTGACAGCTGGCTTCGTATTGTTGAACAGGTGAACAAGACCGGTGATAAAGTTCTTACGGAGATGGATTTCCCTTCACACCTGGGTAAGCGTGTGATGCAGGTGAATGCCATTCCCGAATTTGATGAAGCGGAAAAACTTGAATCGGTTCTTGTGGTATCGCACGATATCACTGAACGTAAGATGATCGAACTCGACATTCACGAGAAGAACAAGAAGATCAACGATTCGATAAACTACGCGAGAAGGATCCAGAATGCGATCCTGCCCGATAACAGCATCATTAATAAATATCTCCCCGATTCATTCGTGCTCTACAAGCCCCGCGACGTCGTTAGTGGCGACTTCCCCTGGTTTGTACAGTCGGGCGACAACATCTTTATCGCCGCGGTTGACTGTACAGGTCACGGTGTGCCGGGTGCGTTGTTGTCACTCATTGGTTACTTCCTCCTCAACGATATCGTGAAGAGCCGTGGAGTTACCGATCCGGGAAAGATACTCGATCTGCTCGACGAAGGTGTTACGCAAACTCTTCGCCAGGACCAGGGCGATGCAGCAACGAAAGACGGTATGGACATCGCGCTGTGCCGCATCAATACAAAGAAAAATGTAGTGGAATACGCCGGCGCCCATCGTCCGTTGTTAGTGATGAAAGGTGGTGTAATGGAAGAGGTAAAGGGTGACCGATTCCCGGTGGGTGGAGGTTACGCCAAAAACCAGGTGAACTTCCGTACGACTCGTGTAGAGTTGAAGTCCGGCGATTCCATCTACTTCAGTTCCGATGGCTTCCCCGACCAGTTCGGTGGTACCGAAGGCCGCAAACTGGGATCGAAGAAGATGCGTGAGCTCGTGGAGACACTTCACAACCTCCCGTCGACCGAAGCTCAGAAGGCATTCGACAACGCCTGGGAATCATGGCGTGGCAATCACAAACAAACAGACGATGTATTATTAATAGCAATCAAATTTTAAACTTTAACTTCAACAAATTCAATGAAATTCATTTACGATCTGCACCAAATGATGGTATCACACAACGTGATACTGATCTACGAGGGAGACTTCACGCAGGAAACAACGAAGTCGATCCTCAACATGGCCGAACGAAACCTGGAGTCTTCGGGCGAAGAGTCGGGCATTAAAAAGAAGATCTTCAACGTAATGGTAGAAGCTCTTCAGAACATCGTGAAACATAGCGATGAAACGAAGAACAGCGGAGAGAGTCAACCCGCAGCGATCTTCCTCATAGGTCACGAAGACAGCCGTTACTCGATCATGTCGGGCAACCCTGTGAAGAACGCGAACCTTCCCAAGCTGAAGAATGCACTCGATCACATCAACAGCCTCGACAAAGACGGACTGAAAGAACTCTACAAAGAGATCATCAAGAACACGACGATCTCTGAGAAGGGCGGAGCAGGCCTCGGTTTCGTGGACATGGCACGCAAGTCCGGCGAGAAGCTCGAGTGGGCTTTCGTTCCGATGAACGAAGAGTTCTCTTTCTTCTGTCTTAAAGTCAACATAGCAAAATCAAAAGAACCAATAGCAACTGCATAAATATTATAATCTATTATAATCTGTTATAATCATGGAAATCTTAAATCTTGAAGGAACTTCTGATACTCCTAAAATCATACTTAATAAAGCGAACGGCATTTTCGAGATCTCTGGAAGGTCACTTCCTGAAGACTCTGTAGAATTCTATCGCCCGGTACTGGAATGGATTGCGAACTACGCAAAAGATCCTCTCGCTGTAACCAACTTCTGTTTCAAGCTCGAGTACTTCAATACATCGTCTTCGAAACTCATCCTCGATGTTCTCTCGGCTCTCGAAGAGATCAAGGGCATGCAGATCGAATGGTGCTACCAGGAGGAAGATGAAGACATGGAAGAGGCCGGTAAGGAATTCTCGGAAC
>DASRSO010000057.1:0-3628 GCA_035656375.1 Cyclobacteriaceae bacterium
TAACGTTCCACAACAGGATTCACTTTTTGTGGAACGTCAACGGAAGGCAGGGGTAATAATTATGGGCAAGTCCAATGTGCCTGAGTTCGGCATGGGATCTCAAACTTTTAACGCTGTGTTTGGACCGTCATTCAACCCGTATGATATCACAAAGACATGCGGTGGCAGCACCGGCGGAGGTGCGATCGCGCTTGCTTGCGGAATGGCCCCGCTCGTGGACGGCAGCGACATGGCCGGATCGCTGCGAAATCCCGGAAGCTTTAACAATGTAGTCGGGTTGAGACCTTCTCCTGGACGCGTGCCTTCGGTGACAGGAAAATTTGCGTGGTCTGGCGGATTGAGTACATCGGGACCTATGGCGCGCACTGTGTCCGATTGTGCCTTGTTGCTGAGTATACAGGCAGGGCCCGATAGTCGTTCCCCGTTGTCGATCATGGAAAGCCCCGAACAGTTTGCTAAACCTCTCGACCGCAGTATGAAGGGTGTAAAGGTTGCGTTCGTAAAGGATATCGGCCTCCCGTTCGAAAAAGAAGTTAAGGATAGCTTCGAGGCACAGGGAAAGGTTTTTGAGTCACTTGGATGCATAGTGGAAGAAGCGGAGCCGGATATGACCGACGCCAATGAATGCTTTGTCGGATTTCGCCATTGGCAGTATGAAAATCAATACGGCGATACGCTCGAAGCAAACAGCGACAAGATGAATGACTATGTTAAATGGCATGTTGCCGAGGGTCGCAAACTTACCGGTCCGTATATGTCGCGCCTGGAAGCAAAACGTTCGGCACTGTTTCGTCGCATGCAGGTATTTCTCGAGAAGTATGAGTTCATAATAATGCCTGTCAGCCAGGTCTTACCTTTCGACGTTCGTACTCCTTATCCAACAGAGATCGCCGGAGTAAAAATGCTGACCTACCTCGACTGGATGCGGTCGGCGTATTATATCTCGGCGGTTGGTAACCCGGCCATGTCTGTGCCCGCCGGATTTTCGAAAGGGGGGTTGCCGATTGGAATACAGATCGTTGGGCGTTACAATTTCGACTTTAGCGTTCTGCAAATGGGTTTTGCATTCGAGCAGGCAACGAAAGTCGGCGAAAAAAGACCGGGCGTGGTGGGGTAACTTTTGTTCCGATTTGTACAATCGCCCTTTCGCATACGTCGCTTACCTTTGTTGTTGCTGATGTTGTACGCAGAACACAAACCGTCGAAAGCCCTCGAGCAATACGTTAAATGCTTCTATACGCTGGAGCATCAAAGCAATGTGCTTATAGAGGATTATGCGTTTGCTACAGGCTGCATAGAAGTTATGTTCACACTGCGGGGAAGCCCATGGCAGGTCGGGTCTAACGGAGTATTCAGGAATACCTCTCCGGTAGAAATGTGGGGACAGATATTAAAACCTCTCGCTTTCAGGATCCCGGGACCGGGCAAGACGTTTGGTATCCGTTTTTATCCGGCAACTGCTTCATTTTTATTGAATGATGACGTCAATAATTTTAATGATGGAGTGTTCGACCTGGCAGGCATAACCGGTGGTTCTATCAGTGAGTTGCACGCAAAACTCCAGGATGAAGTGTTGGTAAGCCAACAGATCTCCCTGGTGGAGTCGTACCTGTTAAAAAGACTTGAGGAACGTTCGAAAGTTGTTGAGAAGATCACGTTCGTTCAGAGGGTGATGAATGAGGTTACTCACAAAGATTTCTTTGATAACATCGAGAACGTCGCGGGGTGGTATGGCATCTCATCACGATATCTCCAAAAGGTATTTGTACAGCAAACGGGACTGTCGCCGAAGCTTTACATGAAGATCAACCGGTTCCAGAACAGCCTTGTGATGTTGGGTAAGAAGGGTGTTTCTCTCACATCGGTGGCATATGCCTGCGGATATTTCGACCAGTCACATTTCATCAGGGAGTTTAAATCGTTCACAGGAGTGTCACCTTCGTTGTTCCTGCCGGAGAACTCCACCGCAATCCTCGCTTCGCCCAACAAATAGTTATCCTGTTCCGAACTGTACAATTGGAAGTGGTGCTTCCGATGCCACCTTTGTTGAAACAAAAAACAAATGGCATCAACATTCGAAACATTCAAAGCGCTCCATACAGCAAAAAAACTGTTTATACTTCCCAACGCATGGGATGCAGAGAGCGCTAAAATTTTCCAGGAAAGTAACTATCCTGCTGTAGGTACTTCAAGCGCTGCGGTTGCAGCCAGTCTCGGTTACGACGACGGTGAGAATATGTCGTTCTCCGAATACCTGTTCGTTATTCAACGCATCGCGGCTTCGGTTAATATTCCCGTTACCATCGATATCGAAATGGGTTACGCGAAAACCCCGGAGGCAGTTTACACAAACATTCAGAAGTTGCTTGAAGCTGGCGTAGCAGGAATCAACATTGAAGATTCGTCAATCACAAAGGGCAAGCGTGCACTTAAGAGCGCCGAAGATCTCGCACGAACAGTAGAGTTCGTGAAGAATAAACTGGGCTCGTCGCGACAGCAGTTGTTCATCAACGTGCGTTGCGATACCTATTTGCTAAACGTAAGCGACGCCCAAAACGAAACCACTCGCCGATTGAAAATATACGGGGCGGCCGGCGCCGATGGGATCTTTCTGCCTTGCATCAAGGAGCCGGATGACATCGGGAGGGCAGTATCGGAGACCAAACTTCCATTGAATGTTATGGTGTTCCCGGGGATTGCCGATGTTGACACGCTCAACAAGCTTGGAGTGAAACGATTGAGCATGGGGCCGTTCCTTCACAACAAGACTTATGGAAATGCCAGGGAGCTGGCGAAGAAAGTACTGGAACAAAATAGTATCAAATCAATTCTTTAAACCTTAAAACAGAACAATCATGAATCGACCAACGAGGGCACAGGATGCTCACAAGAGCCTGGCTGCGGCTTACAATACCGGCGACCTTGGCACAGTGTTAAGCATGTACGACACGAATGGGATCATTGTAGCAGCCCCGGAAAGCCCGGTGAGCGGGAAGGAGAAATTTGAGGCGGCGGTGAAAGGGATACTGGCTATCAAGGGAACGATGGAGATAAAAACGGTTTACTGTCTCGAGTCGGAAGATGTTGCGATCGGGCGATCGGAGTGGAGTATCCGCGACGGCGGCGAATTGAAAGTGGCGGCGAAAGGCATCGAGCTTATGAAGCGTCAGCAGGACGGGACCTGGAAGGTGCTCATCGACCACGCGTTTGGGGCGGAAGCAGGGCTTGTGGCAAAGTAGTTTAGGTTGTGGAGAGAGGTGCTGCAAACGGCAGCCCTTCTTTCCTAATCCTCTCTTTGCATCCTCTCCCGGTGTCGCTGATCCGATCTTCTTTCCTCTTCTCTTTCATCTGCATCATCGATGCTTGTGGAAAGTTCGGATCCCATTCCGCTTATCGAAACCTGTAAACTGCCGGGGGTCAGCAGCTTTAACAAGTCCGGTAGTTTATTCATCAACTGGTCCATCATAAACGGAATTCCATTCGACAGGCTGGCGTGTCCTTCGATCCTGTCTGCTCCAACGCGATTGAATTCCTTCGGTGCTCCGCTTGTCCACTTATAATTCTTATAACGATAACCCCACTCGTTTATCCAGGTCTGCATGAATGCAGCAAGTGCCTGCTTCTCGAG
>DASRSO010000058.1:0-30826 GCA_035656375.1 Cyclobacteriaceae bacterium
GTGTTGTTCACCCAGTCGTAAGTGGTTGCAGTGCCGCTGAAGTTGATCGCAGCAGTTGCTGCCCCGTTACACACAGTTTGATCTGCAGGGTCGCCCACAGAAGGTGTCGGGTTCACCGTGATGGTGAATGATTTCGTGGGACCGTTGCAAACCGGTGTGCCTGCAAACACGGGGGTAACTGTAATTGTCGCTACCACAGGGCTGCTGGTAGAATTCACGGCCGCGAACGCTCCTATCGGCCCGGTGCCACTGCCCAAAAGACCGATCGAAGGGGTGTCGTTCACCCAGTTATAACTTGTACCGGTTCCGGTGAATGTGATCGCCGTCGTGTTTGCTCCGTTACACACTACCTGGCTGGTGATCGCATTCACCTGTGGTGTCGGGTTGACCTTGATGGTGAACGATTGGGTAGATCCCGTGCACGCACCGTAGTGCGGAGTTACTATGATAGTTGCAGTTACCGCCGTACCGCCACTGTTCACTGCCGTGAAGGCTGCAATGTTACCGCTACCACTTGCGGGAAGACCGATCGAAGGCGTGCTGTTGGTCCACGTGAAGCTGGTGGCAGTTCCGCTGAACGTTACCGCTGTTGTATTGCTGCCGTTACACAACTCCTGGTTACTGATCGCTGCAACAACCGGTGTGGGTTGAACTGTAATGGTAAATGATTGTGTCGGGCCGGGACAGGTTACTGCTCCGAAAGTAAACTTCGGGGTAACGGTGATCGTCGCCGTTACAGGACTGGTGGTGGCATTCGTTGCGGCGAACGCTGTGATGTTGCCACTGCCGGGCGATGCAAGACCGATCGAAGGAGTATCGTTCACCCAGTCGTATGAAGTGCCGCTACCCGTAAAGTTCACTGCAGTGATGTTCGACCCGTTACATACAGTTTGATCTGCAGGGTCGTTCACAGCCGGTGTAGGATTCACCGTGATGGTGAAGCCCTGTGTTGTACCTGTGCATGATCCGTAGCGGGGAGTGACAACAATGTTGGCTACCGTTTGAATGCTTCCCGTGTTGATCGCTGCAAATGCCCCGATCGGGCCCGTGCCGCTCGCTGCAAGACCGATGCTCGTATTGTCGTTGGTCCAGGTGAAGCTGGTGGCTGTGCCGGTGAAAGTGATCGCCGTGGTGTTGCTTGCGTTGCAGACAACCTGGCTGGTAACCGCATTCACTACAGGTGTGGGCTGTACGGTAATATCAAATGTCTGTGTCGGTCCGTTGCATGTCACTCCTCCGAAGGTAAACTTCGGGGTAACGGTGATCGTGGCCGTAACAGGACTGGTGGTGGCATTCGTTGCAGTGAACGAAGCAATGTTGCCACTGCCGCTGGCAAGCAACCCGATCGAAGGGGTGTTGTTCACCCAGTCGTAAGTGGTTGCAGTGCCGCTGAAGTTGATCGGTCCTACCGTCGCGCCGTTGCACGCCACAACATTGGCCGGATCCACTACCGACGGTGTCGGGTTGATCGTAATCGTAAATGTTTTCGCGAGACCGGGACAACTATTAAGCACTGGCGTGATCGTGATCGTTGCCGTTACAGGCGCCGATCCACCATTCACTGCCGCGAACACAGGTATGTCCCCTGCCCCATTCGCAGCCAGGCCAATCGACGGTGTATCATTAGTCCAATTGAATGTCGCACCCGCACTACCGGTAATCGGTATCAGTGTACTGTTCACTCCGTCACAGAATGCAATGTTTGCTGGAGCCGTCACAACCGGTGTCGGGTCTACGGTGATCGTAAAGGTCTCCGGGCTGCCACTGCATGCACCATAATGTGGCGTTACCGAGATCGTCGCAACCACTGGTGATGCCGTCGCATTCAATGCAATGAATGCGGAGATGTTACCCGTGCCACTCGCCGGAAGACCGATTGAAGGCTTATCATTCGTCCACGTATAACTTAATGCAGTCCCAACAAATGTCACAGCAGTGGTAGTCGTATTGTTACAAACAACCTGGTCTGATGGATCTGTAACCGATGGCGTCGGTTGAACTGTAATCGTGAACGTCTGTACGGCGCCTGAACATGTCGTCACACCTGTAGTGTATTCCGGCGTTACCGTAATCGTAGCCACCACTGGCAGTGCCGTCGCGTTCTGTGCTGCGAATGGCGGAATGTTGCCTGTTCCGGATGACGCAAGGCCAATCGAATTATCATCGTTCGTCCAGCTGTACGCGGTCGCTACACCAGTGAAGTTTATGGCAGTGGTCGAACTACCCTCACACACATCCTGGTTGGGAGGATCGTTTACAACTGGCGTTGGATTAACTGTGATCGTAAACGACTGGGGTGTTCCTGCGCATACTCCATAAACCGGTGTAACTGTAATCGTGGCGACCAACGGAGTCGTTCCAGGATTCGACACGGCGAACGCTGAGATATCACCGCTGCCCGAAGCCGGCAATCCGATCACGGCATTGTTGTTCGTCCAGTTGAATACTGCTCCCGATGTTCCACTAAATGAAGTCGCTGCTGCGGTTGCCCCGTTACAAACAACCTGGTCTGCAGGATCCGCCACCGTCGGCGTAGGTTGTACGGTGATCTGGAATGATTGTGTCGGTCCGCTACATGTCGTTCCACCGTAAGTGAACTTCGGAGTAACAACAATTGTGGCAACTACGGGAACAGCTGTCGCATTCGTTGCTGTGAACGATGCAATGTTCCCTGTACCGCTGGCAAGCAACCCGATCGAAGGGGTGCTGTTCACCCAATCGTAGCTGGTACCGGTTCCGCTAAAGTTGACTGCCGTTGTCGGTGCACCATTACAAATAACCTGGTCTGCCGGATCTGTAACAGAAGGCGTAGGGTTTACTGTGATCGTGAACGATTTCGTTGGTCCGTTACAAACAACCGTTCCAGTGAACACCGGGGTAACCGTGATCGTAGCTACGATCGGGCTCGTTGTTGCATTCACGGCCGGGAAGGCAGTGATAGTTCCACCGCCAGTGCCCGCCAAACCGATCGAAGGGGTATCGTTCACCCACGTGTAGCTCGTACCTGTTCCACCAAAAGTGATCGTGGTTGTATTCGCACCGTTACAGACTACCTGGCTGGTGATCGCATTTACCTGGGGGGTCGGATTAACAGTAATATTGAACGACTTTGTAGAACCCGTGCATACTCCGTACTGGGGAGTTACAATAATAGTTGCAGTTACCGGTGTGCTTCCACTGTTCACTCCCGTGAATGCCGGAATGTTTCCGGAACCGCTCGCCGCCAGTCCAATGCTCGTGTTGTTGTTGGTCCATGTATAGTTCGTAGCAGTACCGCCAAACGTTACCGCTGTTGTATTCGCACCGTTACAAACAACCTGGTTGGTAATCGCATTAACGGCTGGCGTAGGTTGTACTGTGATCGTGAATGTCTGGGTCGGGCCGTTACAGGTGGTTGCCCCGAATGTATATCGTGGCGTTACGTCAATCGTAGCCACTACAGGACTCGTCGTTGCATTCACTGCGGGAAAGGCCCCGATAGGTCCGCTCCCATTCGATGCGAGCCCGATCGATGAATCATCATTCACCCAATCGAAATCAGTTCCAACACCAACAAAGTTTATTGGTAACGTGTTAGCCCCGGCGCACACCGTTTGATCGGCAGGATCAGCAACAGCCGGTGAAGGATTTACAGTGATCGTAAACGACTGTGTTGTGCCAACACAAGCTCCGTAACGCGGTGTAACAACGATAGTCGCCACCGCATGAGTACTTCCCGAGTTCACCGCAGCAAACGGTGCAATGGGGCCAGTCCCATTCGAAGGAAGACCAATGCTCGAGTTATTATTTGTCCATGTGTAACTGCTTGCTGTACCGGTAAAGTTTACCGCTGCAGTATTAGTCCCATTACATACCACCTGGTCTGCAGGATCTGTAACCGAAGGCGTGGGGTTTACGGTGATCGTAAATGTTTGTGTCGAACCGGTACAGGTTGTTCCTGATATATACCGGGGTGTTACCACGATCGTCGCTACCACCGGGTTTGTCGTAGCGTTCAGTGCTGTGAACGCACCAATGTTGCCGCTTCCGGTTCCCGCAATTCCAATCGAAGGCGCGCTGTTCGTCCAGTCGAATGTTGTTCCTACTCCACTGAAGTTCACTGCAGTTGTCGTAGCACCAGCACACACCACCTGGTCTGCAGGATCTGCAACGCTCGGTGTCGGGTTCACGGTGATCGTAAATGTTTTTGTCGGTCCGTTGCAAACCCCTGTTCCGGTAAACACTGGTGTAACAGTGATCGTCGCTGTTACAGGACTTCCGGTTGCATTTGTTGCCGCGAAAGCAGTAATGTTTCCTGAGCCGCTTCCCAGTAAACCGATCGAAGGCGTATCGTTTACCCATGTGTAACTGGTCGCTCCCGTTCCGCTGAAGTTTATCGCAGTTGTATTGGCACCATTACAAACAGTCTGGCTTGTTATCGCATTAACCTGTGGCGTCGGGTTTACAGTGATCGTGAATGCCTGCGTTGCACCTGTGCAACTTCCGAATGCCGGGGTAACAACAATATTTGCCGTTACTGCCGTTGCGCCTGTATTCGTTGCCGTGAATGCCCCAATGTTTCCCGTACCACTCGCAGCCAGGCCGATCGAAGGTGTGTCGTTGGTCCATGCGAAGCTGCCGGCCGTTCCTGAGAAGTTGATTGCTGTAGTGTTTGTACCGTTGCAGACTTCCTGGCTCGTAATTGCATTCGCAGTGGCGGTGGGATTAACAGTAATTGTGAATGTTTGTGTCGGTCCTGTACAGGTCGTCGGCCCCGAGATGTACTTAGGTGTTACGGTGATCGTAGCTGTAACCGGGGCAGTCGTCACATTCGTAGCAGTGAAGGCACCTATGTTCCCTGAACCGCTACCCAACAAACCGATCGAAGGCGTGTCGTTCACCCATTCGTACACAGTTGCTGTTCCCGTGAAGTTAACCGCTGTTGTGCTCGTATTGTGACAAACAGCCTGGTCAGCAGGATCGGTAACATTGGGCGAAGGCAATACAAACACGACAACGTTTTGTCCGGGATTGGTGCAACTCGCCGATGTAGTCTGGTACACGTATGTAACGGCAACCGGGACATTCGAAACATTCGTAAGCACTTCACTTACGCCTGCTGCTCCTGAGCTTGCTCCCTGGCTAATACCTGAAACTGCTGCACGCGACCATGCATATGTCGGGGTTGGAGCTGCCGTCGTGGGTGTGTACGTAAACGTTCCTCCACTGCAGATCGGGTCAGGCGTAAGTGTACTGCTCAATGTCGGCACCTGGTTTACGGTGACATTCGCGTTGGTATTTGCAGAGATACCATTACCGTCTTTTACAGTTACAGTGTAGTTCGTGGTGGTTGTTGGCGATGCTGTCGGGTTGGCTACCGTTGCTGCACTAAGTCCTGGCGTCGGCGTCCATGAATAAGTAAACGGTCCATCTCCCGTGGTGGAAGTATTCAGTACTGTAGAGCCACCATTACAAATAACGAACGGCCCTCCTACCATCGATACACCTGGATCTGCACCAGTAATACCAGTGAAGTACGACGGCTGACCTGCTACTATATTAATGGCCGAAAGGCTTAAAGCGTTCGACGCCAGTGTGGCTCCCTTTGTCCACGGGTTGGTATCCTGGTTAAACACGCCACTCAGGTGGGCGCCTTTAATAAGATTTTCGTTTGCACCTGCCACGCTCGCTGTCGGATAGCTGGCGGTTACAATCGCAAGGCCACCAGAAATGCCCGACTGGTTTACAGTCCAGTAACGATTCAGGTAGTTGGTAGCGCTCGCGTTAAAAGGATGCTTCGCATTGGTTACAGAAACAGTAACATAAGCAGATGTAAATGTACCCGATGTGTAGTTGATTGTGATCGGTGAATACTCGGCTGCACCAGTGTTATCACCTATCGGGAAAACATAAGAGCCTGAACCCGTAAAGAATCTCTTCACCACGCCAGATCCCGACGCGATGATCATCAGCGTTTCAGATGGCGACGACACAGAAACCGCTGAAGCACCAAGTTCCAATGTGTTCGAACCAATATTCAGGTTTCCACTCGTCAGCGTCAGAGTTCCGTTAACCGTTGTCGTACCAGCCAGGGCTGCCTCACCACTCGACTGCGCGATGTTCAGATCTGCATACGCAGCAGCTTTCAGAGTTTGACCACTTCCGTTGTATGTAACAGTATTGCCTGCCGCCGTGGCCGTCAGTGTGCTGATCGACACACCACCACCTAATGTCAATGCTGCCGAAGCTGCTTGTGTTAAACCACCGGTACCAGTCAACGAATTACCAACGGTAAGGCTAAGATTGTTTGTAAGCGCAACTGCACCACCAGTAACCGTAACATTCGGAATAGAGAGCGTTCCATTCAATGCCTGTGATACATCGAACGTATGAATTCCGGAACCGGCATTGAACGTTCCATTGTTCGTAATGCCGCCCTTAAATGTCGCCGCAGAGTTCGAAGAGTTGTTCCACGTGGCAGTCGCCGCTACGGTAACAAGACCGCCAAAAGTCTTTGTTCCACTCGTTGACGCGATCGCCAGGGTTGCCGCACTCGCACTTCCAACATTCGTAGCACCATTGGCCGTCAGTGCAGCACCAACATTCAACGTTGATGTGCCGCCTACCGTAAGGGTACCATCGATTTGTGTTGCCACCGACGTTGTGACCACAGTCGTTCCGGCAGTCGACAGATCATTGAACGTGGTGCTGGCCGAGCCACCGATCGATTGACTTGTTCCATTGAATGTGACCGTACTTCCCGCAGAATTAAAAGCTGTAGCACCACCATTGTTTACCCAATTGCCTGCAACCTGGTGATTGAATGCATTACCTGTGAATGTCCCGGAGTTTAATGTGACGTTTCCTCCTATCACAAGCCCAACAGCAGCATCGGCAGTTGCCGATCCACCAAGAGTAAAGTTGCCGGAAATACTTGTCATCGATGCCGACAAAGTCTTCGCACCACTGCCCGACAACCCAAGATGCCAGTAAGGATTTGCATGAACCGTCTGCGCTGCACCGGTATAATTCACCGTGTTACCAGCAGCGCCAGCATTGATATTCTGGATTCCCGAAGATCCGCCGAGAACGAGCGTTGCATTCGCAGCTTGCTGCAACGTACCGGTGGCTCCGCCCAGCGAGTTTGATACAGTAAGACTGTTGTTGTTGGTAAGTGTGATCCCAGCTCCGACATCGACGGTCGGTATAGAGAATGTGCCCGTCAGCGCCTGGGGCGAGGTGTCGAATGTGTGAATGGCTGCGTTGTTACCAGCAGTGAATGATCCATTGTTGGTAATACCACCGTGGAAAGTAACTGGCGAGTTTCCCGAGTTGTTCCAGACACCTCCACTTGAAATAGACACGAGTCCATTGAAAGTTTTTGTATTGGCGGCCGATGCAAGCAGCAACGTACCTGTTACTGTCGTGGTGCCCGTCACGTTGAGCACGAAGCCTCCCGCGCTGAACTGCGTTCCGGTGCCAACCGAAAGAGTGCCGATGCTGAGGTCTGCGACGTTTGCCGTCTGTGCGGTGCCAGACAATGTAAGATTACCCGAGACTGATGATGTTCCTGCGGCAAGGCTCTTCAACCCGCTGCCAGCGAGGTTAAGGTTCACGTAATTGTTGGCGTGAACAGCTTGTGCAGCGCCGTTATAAGTTACGGTGTTGCCCGAACTCGATGCATTCAGTGTGGTGATGCCCGACGTGTTACCGATCGTAAGATTTGCGTTCGGCGCCTGCGCAAGTGTACCAGTGCCCGCAAGATCATTTGAGACCGTCAGGGTATTGCCGTTGGTAAGAATAATCCCGTTGACGTTTACATTCGGGATTGCAAGCGTTCCACTGAGCGACTGGTTGAAGAGCTCGAATGTATACACGCCATTACCCGCATTGAAATTACCGTTGTTGTTGATACCTCCACGAACACTGATGGGTACTGCCACCGTAGTGTTGTTCCATGCAGCATTGAGCCCAAGGCTGATGAGACCGCGGAAGATCTTTGCTCCCGTAGCCGATGTGATGTTTAGCGTACCACCAGATCCTGTACCGATGTTCGTGGCGCCATTTACAGTAAGCGCAAAAGCTCCAACGTTGAATGTGTTGCCATCACCCACTGTAAGGTTCCCGGTAACGGTGAGGCCGGCACCGATAGATGCAGTCACCGTTCCTCCTAATGTCAGGTTTCCTGATATAGCCGTAGTGGTTGCTGCCAGGGCACTCGTGCCGCTTCCCGTGAGATTAAGATGGTAGAAATTTCCGTTATGGATCGCCTGGCTCGCCCCGGCATACGTTACCGTGTTACCACTCGCCGTTGCTGCAAGCACAGGTGCACCTACAGTCGTCGTGCCATTAAGTGTTAAAGTGGAGTTTGCTGCCTGCGTTAATGTACCGGCACCAGCAAGAGTGCCATTAACTGTAAGGGTATTGTTGTTGGTCAGCGTGCCCGCGCTGACTGTTAAGTTCTGGAAAGTGTAATTGTTATTCGTTCCCAATAGTCCGGCTGTTGCCGTGAACGTGTATGTGCCGGATCCCGCAGTAAAGCTTCCGTTGTTGGTGATGTTATTCCCGTGATTGACGTTGGAGCCTCCGCTATTGTTAAAGGTCGATCCTGTACTGACCGTGAATGCCTGTGTGAATGTTTTTAATCCTGTCGCGGAGTTGATATTCAGCGTAGCATTACCCGCAGTACCAATGGTTGTTGTACTACCGACACTGAACGTAAATCCCTGGAGAGTTACCGTGGTGTTGTCGGCTATCGTGAGAACATTCGAAAGAGTTGCGTTGCTGGTGAAGAAGACATTCGCCGTATTAGCGGTCGCCACACTGTAAAAGGCGTTTGCCGATGAGCCCCCTACGTTCTGTACTGCGCCGGTACCGTTGAACAACAGTGCTATCTCTCCTGTGCCTACTACTGATGTGAATGTTCCGCCGTTATGCAGGAAGCTCCCACCCACCCGGAGACTGTGTGTGGCGTTTGCATTAAACGTGGTTACGATACCACCTGCTATCGTAAAATCGCCGCCAACATCGAGGCGACGAACCGTTGTGCTTGTACCAATTTGAAGAGTACCACCTGTGTTGATCGTTACAGAAGCTGCCAAGCCAGGCGCTGCAGTGGTAATGGTGTTTCCTACGGTAACTACGAATGGGGTGCCAATCGTAACATCGGAAGTAGCTGTGGGTACGCCGTTAGACCATGTGTTAATATCATCCCACTGGCCAGAAGCAATGGCAGCTGTCGCCTGGCCAAAGCCAAGATGGGCCGACAACATGAGGGCGAGGATAAGGAGTGAAAAACGGAAGTACAATTGCTTCAAATTATCGCCAATCTATCCCTTTAAATCGGCCAAAAACACTAAAAGTAACCGATTTTGGGTCATAAAAAATCATTCATCAAACATTCCAAGTGGATTCACATTCATCAACACGATCTTCCTCTGCCCCGTCGCTTTTCCCAGCACCATCGTTCCACAAAGAAGTATCCTTCCATCGCTCGTTTCGATCACTGCACCAGGCAGGTCGTTACCTTCACCACCAAGAGAATAAAATGCATGCGGCTCAGCCCACGCATCTGCATAAGTTTGACTTGCATCAATCTTTGTGAGATAGATATTGTCGTTTCCTGCCACATTTTGAGTACCGATAATAACGTACCCCTGAGACTTGTTCGAAGGAAACACTGAAGCGTTCGAAAGAGGATTTATCGTCGAGCCGGTTGATATCGCCCGCGGCGTCCCCACGACATACTGACTGGTCTGGCTCGGTGGAATGTTCGCCAATCCACGCACGATCTTCATCGCGAAAATATCCTGCTGATTGCTTCCCGGATTTGAAGTGTAGCCTACCATCATAAAACCGCCTCCCAGGTGAACAGGAACTTCAGCTACCGACGTCAACCGTTCGTTTGAATTGGGATCTGTGCTATGGATAAAGTAAACGTTCCTTTGTTGATTGAACTCGTTGCCGACGTTCACGAAAAAGTTGTAATCAGCCACCTGGTCGCCAGACAACGGGCTGTTTGAATAGCAAAAAGTATAGAAGAAGTCCTCGTTATCGTTTACCTGGAATGTCTTGATCGGAACAACATCGTAGCCAGCTATCACAACGCCGGAAGGACTCTTTTCAGCCTGCTCTATCGTGCGGTTCCAAAAAGGAGCCGGCACAAGGCTGGCATCATAACGGTAGATGGCACCGATCTTATAAACACCATTATCGGTGTAACCAGCCACCACAAACCCGTCTGACGTTTCCGTGATCGAATTCGCGTAGTCGGCGATGCCTCCCGAACCATCAACTTTCGGCGTACCCACCACCGCACCGTCGGGGCTTACCCTGTAGATCACAAAATTTCTCTCCCCCGCGGGGTCGGTATGATCCGCAACGATCATCAGGTCGCCCGACCTTGTCAGCTCAATATCTTTTGCCTGCTCATCGCCATCATCACCAAACATTTTCTCCCACAATAGTTCTCCTTTGGGATTGGTCTTCACCACGTAAAGCTGAACGCCTTTGGTTATCGTCGTGGAAGTACCAAGAATATAAACGTTGTCGTCGCCATCGATAACCATGTCTACACCAAACTGGTCTCCGTCGGTGCCGATCAGTTTATAGAAGCGCTTCGGTTCCTCGATGTTCACCTTCGTGTCGCATGCCTGGATGAGCATCGCAAACAGGATCACGAGTGTCGATATCGTTAATCTCCCGGCTTTCATGCTACTTTTCATCCTTCTCATCACGGATTAGTTTCCTCGATACCGATTTCGTCTTCACACGGTTTGCCTTCCGGGGATTATACAGCGGACGCACATAGCCCAGTGAGATCGAAAAGTTGTTCACGCGGAACATATCGCCGATCGTGGTGTACTGCCAGGAAGATGGGTCGATCTCGTCCTGCGCTTTCGAAGAATAGTTGTTGTACTTCATGTTCGTTACGTTCGAAAGTCCCGGCATATACCGTACATCCACAACGACGAAGTCTTTACCCATTTTGAATTTCGCGCCACCACCAAACACAAGCGAGCGATTAAGGAAGTTGCGCTTGTAGTTGATGCTTGTGGCAGCACCGCTTGTTGGAGCTACCTTCTCCGCTTCGGAGCCAGTGCCCTCCGTCCTGTCGTTGAACTCCTGTTCTACCCTGGTATTGAGCAACAGGTTTACCGCTCCGCCGGCATACATAAAAGGTCTTACCCTGCCTGTCGGGTTGAAGCCATACCTGAGGTACAACGGAACATCGAGCCACAGCTGGCTCTCGGTAACCCGGCCGTCGTCGTGCTTGAACATCCGGGCAAAGCGGGTAGTGAATCGTTTCTGTGAAAGGAAGATCTCGCCGCCAATCCCAAGGTTGTCGTTGATGTTCCACTCCACGCCCCCTCCTATGGTCCATCCCAACTGTCCTTCACGGCGCAAACTGGTACTGTCGGGCGTTGAAATGGCGTTCTGCAGGTAAATGACCGACTGGGTCGAATAGTTACCACCAGCCTTAAAATGTGGCGTAAAAATAGGCGTAGAAGTGAATTTTTTACTCAGGTAAACAATGTCTATAGGGTCAGCGTCGCTTGGAATGAACTCAGGATTGGCCCTAAGCAGGCGAAGGTACGAGTCGTCGGCGGCGGCTGGGTTATCGGTAAGTAAATAGACCTGGGCAAGCAGCATATTCACCCTTACCTGTTCTTCGTTGGAAAACCGGTTATTGTCGAGACACGCGCTCAACAGTTCGGGTATCCCTATAAACCGTCCTGCAGCAAACTCGCTTTCTGCCTGGCTCAGCGTGGCAAGACAGTCCGTATCGCCCTGCGCAAGCGCGGTCGTCCTTGCTGAACACAAGGTTATCAACACGGTCAGGACAATAAGGGGTCTGCGCATATCAGAACTTTTCAATCACCAGGCTCTTACATGTGATCTCGGGTGCCTTGTCTTTCTCGACATACAACGACCACTCTTCCGGGGTCATGTTGCGAGTAAGCTTGGGGCACACAAGTTCCGCAAGAGCTCTAGGGTCGGTTGGCCATACCCTTATCTCTCCTACGTTACATGCAGCTACCAGGTAATTGTTGTCTTTCGTAAAAGCAATGTCCCAGATGTTACCATTGTTATTGGTCATCTCGATTGGCAGATCTTCGGGGTGTTCAACCACCCACATCTGGAGTTTCTTGTCAAGACCGGCGCTGGCTAACAGCAACCCGTCGGGGCTGAATTTGAGTTCCGAAATGCCGGACTTGTGACCCGACAGTTGTTTGGTAACTCGTTTCTCAGCGATGTCATAGATCTTAACGGTACCGCGTAGTGTCTGACTGTTTTCGCCAAGCACTTCGACACCGTAAGCTATCAGCTTGTTGTTTGGATCGAGGGCGATTGACAGTACACGGTTCGGTCCTTCTTCGGCAATAACTTCATACTTCCTGGTGGTCAGATCGACTCTTACAACCTGTCCTTTCGGCGAAGCTCCGACAAGCCACTTGCTGTCGGCGCTCACATCGATCGCTTTGATCTCGAAAGGAAGAGAAACGATCAGGTCGCTCTGACCGGTCTTATGATTGGTGAATCGCAATGTTCTGTCGTTCGAAGCAGAGACAAATCCTTCGTCGTTGGGAAGGAACTTGATGTCGTTCACAAAACTCGTATGACCACGAACAACAGATGCCTTTTGCGTAGCAAGGTTAAATACCTGCATGAACGACGAGTCACTTCCGTTTGCCAGGTATTGTTCGTCGCCGCTGAGCGCTACAACGCGGTTGGGGAATGGATTGGCTGCGACAACAATGCCGGCTGTTTGTTTGTCGACATCCCCCTGGATGATACGTCCATCGTTACCCGTTGTATAAAACGTGTTGGTTTTCCTGGACATGGCGATAGAGAACATGCGGTTGCGGGCTTTCCCGGTAACGCGGATCTCGTTGTAGTTGTAGCCATTTTGTAATGCCACGGCCTGGTAGAGTCCACCAAACACATAAGGGTCGTAACGTGCGCCACCATAACGGGTATGGAAGAGGTATCCCTGCATGGCAAGCAGGCCGGCGAGTTCTTTGTCATCCATCGACATGGCCTTTGCTTCCATTGACTGGGCGATGGACAGGTAGAGGAGGCGGTTGTTGTCTTCGAGTGCTTTCTGGGCACGCTGATATTCTTTTACAGCTACTTCATTCGCTGCTTTGGCGTTCTCGGTCTCACGGTTGGCGATGTCGGTTTGTTCGCGTGCTACCAACAGGGCTTCTTCTGCGCGGTTGAACTGGTCGCGGGCATCACGAAGGGCGCGTTGGATCTGAACGTTGGCTTCGCGCAGATCGGCAAGGGCTTTTTCGGCTTCCTGGGTTTTTACTTCCGCGATGCGACGCTGATCGTTCGCCAGCTTTTCGTTGTCCACAGCCTTTTGCAGGTTGGCTCTCGCTTCGATCGTTGCTGCTTCTGCCTGGAACTGGCGGATCAAACCATAGAAGAAGGCCGCGATCGCTGCAACGAGGAACACAACGAGGATAAGGTTCGTCACCCGTGCCCTACGCAGCGTTCGTTGCTGCAGCATTTCCAGGTTCTTCAACTCGGCTTCGTACGTGATACGGCTTGTGTCGAGGAACACGATGGCGCGTTCGAATGCTTCGTCGTAACGCTGTGCCCATGTGCGGGTAGGTTTTTGTTTCTTCTGCCAGTTGAGAGCAAGCTGAAGATCGGGTGGGCGCCACAAACCGGTCTTACCGATCTGGTACATGGCTGCGGCTTCCGATATACGCTTGTACATCTGTGCAGATTCAAACTCTTCCTCCACCCATGCGGTGAGACGAGTCCAGATACGCATCAAGCTTTCGTGCGAGATCTCGACGATCGAGTTGGCTGTAAGAGAAATATGAACACCGGGCATCACGAATGACCGTCCGGGTTTCCTGAACTCTTCGATTACTTTTATCACTTCTGCTTCGCTTGCATCGGCAAGCTCACAGATCAGCTTAACCTTACATGGACGACGGAGTCCCTGGTTCTCTGCGTTCTTTTCAGTAAGATTTTTGAACAGCACTTCGGCGATTTCCTTCTCGCGCGACGAGAGTTCGTCGTAAGCTTCGTTCGCGTGAAGCGACAGCGCCTGGCTGATCTTTCCGATCGCATTGTAGTGACGGATATCGATGGGCTCACCCTGTTCGCGGTTCGCGATCCAGTAATCCCACGTACGCATCATTGCGTGCTGAAGGATCGGGAGCTGATCCTGGTTGTCACCAAGATCGCTAAGCAACCGCTTCAACAAACGGGGCGATATCCTTCCGCCGCCCACAGCGATTGGTCCTTCGATCGCAATACGTTTTTGTTCGCGCGTCATCTGCGGAACGAGATAGTTGCTCTCGTTGATCATCGCGGTAAGACCAAAGAAGCTCGCGCAATCACCAATGAAATCCGACCGCATGTTGATCGAAACATAGATCGGCACTTCGGTCTGATGCACGGCCGTGAGCACGAGGTTCACGTAAGCCGCAGCATCGTTCGCAAAGTCAACATCTCCCGAATCTTTGAACCGGAAGATCTCTTCAAACTGGTCGATCAAAAAGAAGATGTTCTCTCCTTCTTTCGCCTGTATGTACCTGCCAACTTCGACCAGGCCATCGGGACCGCTGCGCAGCACGGAGCTGATAATGGCCTGGTGTATCTGCACGTCTTTAGGGTCGATGCGTCCAGACTGTTGAAGGAAGTTGACAATTGAATTCGTAAGGTTAGTGATCGGTGTAACACCGGGACGCGAGGGAATGACTGCCCAATGAGGACTCGTGTGAGTCATGAAACCGCCGAGCAGCACGGGCACCACACCGCAGTTCATCAAGCTCGACTTACCACTGCCCGAATAACCCATTATGGTTACACAACGATGCCTGGCAAGTTTGAGCAATATATCATCAACCTGTCCTTCACGTCCGAAGAAGAGGTGGCACTCGTCCATCGTAAAAGGTCGCAAGCCAGGGAACGGATTCGCACCAACCTCCTGCCCAAAGGCAAAAGAATCGTGTTCGTCGCTCTGCTCGCCAACTTTGACCGAGTAATTAAGCATCGTTCAGTTACAACTAACCTGAAATTTAACCATTCCGGGGAAAGAGAGGTGCTTCAGGGTGATGTTTGGTTCAGTTTAAAAAGTTATAAAAAAATGATCGCCTTGTCAGGAGGCAATCCCTTTATTCCATTTAAAAAGTTGGGAAATTTAACGAATTTAAATCGATTCCAAAACCTTATCGGCCAATTTGACGTTCCCCGCGAGCAGCTCGTAAAACAGGTCTTTACTGAACTTCAAAAGCAGCGAATCCTCCTTAGCTACAAGCACATTTGCGTTCGCGAATCCGCCCGGCGCCAGCATCTCGCCAACGAACTGGCCGCTGCCATACTCGCCCTGCAGTCTGCCCTTGTTGTAATACTCCAAAGAACCGGAGTAAACGACGAAAAAGTAGTTGTTCAGCTTCTCATCAAGCGACAACGAAGCTTTGGCCGGTACCCTTTCCTCCTCTGAAAAATCGGACAGATACGAGAGCGCAATGCCCGGCGTACCTTCAAAAAGCCTGATCGACTGGAAGAACAGAACCTTCTCGAACTTCATAAGCTTCGACTGCTGACCGGCCAGGATCGAATAGTCGAGCTCACGCTTGGCTACCTCGCCAAGGCGGCTGGCATTCGCGTGGTAAAGATCGGGGTTGATCTGGTACAACGCCCACCCGGAAACCTCACGGATAAGCTTGTCGGGATTGAACAACTGGGAGATCAGGTCGAGCTTGAAATCGCCAATCTTGAGGATGCCGATCTGGTAAATAACGGTTGCTTTAGTCCATCTATTGGTCTGGGTAAAGTCCCTGTTAATCAGGAATTTAAGAACGAGTTTTGAGTCGAGGCCCACGCGTGGGTAGAAAAGCTCCAGCCTGTTGAGGCGTTCTGTATCGGTAAGCTCGTCGAGCACGGGTATAACCCGCTGCTTCAGTTGTTCCGAAAGGAATACATCGAGGAGTTCGACCGCGTAAGTCGTTCCTTCGGTTGTACCGCTTTCAATGTTCTCTTTTACCAACTGGATCGAGCGGGTATCGTACAACATCGCGAGCAACATGTAGATGTGCTCGATGTCGTTCTGCACTTCGCGACGGATGGCCTTCTTCACCTCGTCGGCATTACCGTCGTCGCCGATTTCCTGGATGGCTCCAAGGTTCCACGCGATATCGGCAATGTCAAGTTCGATAGCATATTTGATGCGGGTGATCTGCGAGATGCCGGCCTTAAAACCACATTCACCAAGAGCCAATAACACACTGGAAGTCACCACTTTATCTGGATAGTCGATCTTGCCCCAAAGGAGATCTTTCGCCCTCTGGCCACCGATCCGTCCCATGATCTGTACGATCTTCAAAAGAGTCTGCGTGTTCTGCCCGGAGCGATAGAAACCTGTATCGAGGATGTTCAATGCCTTGCCGCCTATAAGCGTAAGGGAGTGCATTGCCTGGTTGCTGTACAACGGGTTGCCGAGGTTATCGATCAGCGCCAGGATCACTTCGTTGTTATGTTTTTTGATCGCAGTCTTGATAGCAGTATTGCGAACCTTTGGTTCGGGATCGCTGAGCAACTCGATCAGGAATGAGTTGCTGTCGTCGTTGGATGAATGCAGCAACAGCTCTGCGGCATACTGGCGGTCTTCAATGATCGGCGACCGCGAGAGCTTTTGTACACGTGACTTCGTCACGTCGCCGCCGCTGTTGATGATTGCCTCGAGGTCGTTCTTGCTAATGACGTTCATGCCGGCGTTTTCGCCCTGCCTGGTGGTGTCGAGACGCACCACGTAACGTTCGGAAACCGAGAGGCCTTTGAGCTCATTCAATCGCCGGTTCGCATAGTCTTCCACCTCATCGCCGGAGTTTCGGACAAGCTGGTTTACCCATCCAACGATCTGCGATGGACTGATCTTCTCGAGGAGCTTGAAGGAGAACACAGCACGTGAGGCATTCTGTGCGCTGAGGTGTTGTTCGAGCCTGGTGGTGATCTCTTTGTAGCCGACTTCGAGCTTGTCCTGGTGGAATTCGGAACTCTCGAGCTTCGAGCGGATCTTATTGCGGTATCCGGTGTATAAGTTTCTGATTACGAATACATAAGCTGCTCCAAGTAAAAGTATCAGTAGAGTAATCCAGTAGGTCTTGAAAATAGGGATCATCGCGAATCCGAAGATCATCAAGCCGGCCAGGAAACGTCCCGACTCGTTGACGACACCCTCAAGCTTTGCCTGTATGTTGAAGCGGTAGCGGTTGTCGAGCGGGATGAACAAAAGCTTGAACACCGGGTTCTCCAGGGAGTCGCGGATCATCACGTTGAACAACCTCATCAGGGCTACCGTGAGGAAGAAGAAGATGAAGGTCGTAGGCGACACTGTAGGGTCGTCGCCAAGGAAGATACCGGTAAGCGACGAGGCCAGGGCGAAGAAGGCAACGAGCGCCGGAAGAATGAACAGCGAGACCTTGATACCATAGTTGCCCAGGATCTTATCGTTGACGAACGTCTGCATGAAAAGGCTGAGAGCATAGATCGCACCGTTGAAGAACGCAAGGAAGTTGGCGAGGTCTTTCTGGTCGGGGTACTGTGTATTAACAAGCTTCTGGAACGAGTACTGGCTTAGGATGTAAGTCACCATGGAAATGATGAGGAACACGGCCAGGAGCATCGTGTACTTGTCGGTCAGGATCTTAATGAAAGTTGTTTCACGCACCACGGTTTTGTCGAACTCACGCGGATTGTTCTTATTGAGCGGGAAACGGTAAGAGATAATGATCATGCAGACTGATGCTCCGAGGATGCTGGCATTGCAAACGATGAGGTAATCGGACGTATCCGGAAAGAACGCTGCGGAGAGCGGGATGAAGAAGAACGCGAGAATGGCCGCCATCAACTGGCCGGTATCGATCCAGCCGATGATTCGTTTTGATTGCTTGAAGTTGAAGAGTCGGCCGAAGATACCCCAATAGCAGAGCAGCAGGATGGCGGTAACGGGACCTGTGAGGCAGTACATCGCAAAAAGGACCTCTGCGTGTACGTCTTTCGGGCCGAAGCGATACAGGATATAAACGACTGTGACCGAGGCAATGATCAGCAGCATACAGGCTATCGTGAGGCTGCTGAACTTTACCTTGTTCTGGAAAAAGGAGAAAAGACCCGTTGAGACAATACCAAGTATACCCGCAACGAGGAATGCGTTGTTTAGCTGGTTGCTGATCTGGCTAAGGAAGAGTGATTCGGCGGTTACAGAGAACGTTGCAATGAACGTACCCATGAAAAAGCCGATGGCCAGCATAAGGACCACCTGTATTTGCTCTTCAGGCCTAACATTGAGGGCCGATAAAAGTGAGCGAAGCATTTATAAAGATAAACGCTAAAAGGTTAATAAAGCAAAAGGGCAATTATTTGCCCTTTGCTTTTGTAGTATCTGTTTTAGCAGGTTTGTTCTTTTCAACAGACCATCTTTCGTTCAGCCCTTTGATCACATCCTTTGAGATGTCGAGGCTGTCGCCGCCAACGAGCAGGTCGCTTTCGCGATCGTAGCGCATGATTACCGCGATGCCGCGTTCCTTGCTGTATTCCTTGAGATAATCAGTGATTTTGCCATAAAGCTCCTCAGCTACACGTCCTTGCTCGGTCATCATTTGCTGCTGGAGTGACTGCTCGAACAATTGAAGGTTCTGGCCTTTTTGCTGCAGGGCAGCTTCGAGGTCGCGGGCCTGGTTCATGGTGAGATTGCCTGCTCCTGCGCGATATTGTTGTACCTCACGCTCAAGGCTGGCCTGGCGGGTTTCAAGTTGCTGGCGGAAGCCTTTCACCTTCTCTTCGAGGGCAGCTGAGTTAACCTTCACGTACTCGTAGTACTTGAGCACGGTATCCTGGTTGATGAAAGCTACTTTGAGGTCGGATGGTGTTAAGCTGCTGCCGGAGTTGGATGCACCGGATGACTTTCCAGATGAAAAATGGAGTACGTACAGCACAACTACAGCTACAAGCAATACTCCGTTGAGGATTAGAGAGGCGTTCTTCATTTGATTTGGTTTTCGGAATCGGGGCCTGCCTGCGGCAAGCAGGCGGCAAATATATAAGTTTTGACTTAAAGGCCCGAATCCGGGGCGACGATGCCGTTTTGCTTCAAAAGCGCTACCAGGGCCTCGGTTCGGCGTGCAGCTGCGGGTGTTGTCAAATGATAGATCGTATCAAAAAAATCCGGGTCGTCGCCCAGGAATGTTTCCGGTGTTCCAAGCACAGGGATAAAGGGGATCTCTTTTTGGATCAATGAATAAGTATCGTCGATGGCGTCTTTGTTTTTCTCATACATCTTCTTTGGATAGTTAGGGAAAACAATAAAAACCTTTGCCCCGACCTGTTTGCACTTTTCACTAAGGTCGCGGAAGATCTGAACGTCGCCGAGTGATTGCATTCGTGTCAGTACATTTTTCTCAAGGTCGAAACCATTTACAATACTTGCAGGACGATCGATGAAAACATCACCATACGCATTGATTGCATCGCGTGAATACACGGCGTTTGGTTTATCGGGCTCAAGCCAGCGATGTGAGAAATTGAACGACTTGCGGAAATGATCGTATGCGAGATGCAAATACATCGTCGGGCTGAACGTGTAGTACGACTTAGCTTCAGGGAACGCATATTGCGCACGCTCGATCAACGCCGCGCCGGGCACATTGGCCGGATCATAGAGCTCGTATTCGAGGCTTAACACAATGACATCGTTTGGCTTTACGACAGATATCGCCTCGTTGAGAATAAAGTCACGGCCAAAGCCGGCAAGCAGCCCGAGGTTTGTCACTTTAAAGTGAAGCTCCTCCTCTATCTTCTTGCTGTCGATCCCGAACGGAAGGTTTGATCCACCAACAAGGATCAGCCTGTTCTCTTTAGTTTCATCCAGCCGCTTATGCTTGTCGACGATCGCCGACACGAATGAATTTCCTTTGTCAGGATCGACATCGAAGCTGAATGAGATCGCGCAAAAAATAGCCGCAACCAGTGCACAGAAAATCGTCGCCTTGATCACAAATAATTTCATCGCTATACTTTAGAACTGAAAATAGATAAACGACTGATTCGTGAATATTCCGTAGATGAGTATTGCAAACACAAGCCCCAGGTATCCTGTCCATCGCACATAGATCGGGCTGTTGTCAAATCTCTCCTTCAGGTTTGTATGAAGTTGCAGGTAATGCACGATTTCCAGGAAGATGATCAGTCCAACTGACAACACCAGGTCAAACAAGTTCGGCGTATCGTATGATTGAAATATGCTTTGACGATGGAGAACTTTAATGATCATATCGGGCATGCCTGTAACAATATGCGATGCGATATACCAGGCCTTATCGATACTCTCTGCACGGAAGAAGATCCACGCAAAACTAACCAGTGCAAAGGTTGTGAGGGTAGCAACGAACGGCAGCCGGTCGAGATACAGCACAGAGCTTACGCGATCCCTGAATTTCTTTGTAACAATGCCGAAGACCAGGTAAAATCCATGTATCGCGCCCCAGATCACGAATGTCCAGCTTGCACCATGCCACAGTCCACTCACCAAAAAAACAATAAACAGGTTCAGGTACCATCGCGGCACCGACACGCGATTGCCGCCCAACGGAATGTAGAGGTAATCTTTGAACCACGTCGACAATGAGATGTGCCATCGTTTCCAGAACTCATCTATCGTTCTTGACTGGTAAGGTTTATTAAAGTTGGTCATCAACCGGAAGCCCATAACCCTTGCGGCGCCGATTGCCATATCCGAATAGCCGGAGAAATCACAGAAGATCTGGTATGCGAAGAAGATCGTTCCGAGTGCGAGACTGAAGCTGTTGAACTGTGTTGGATGACTATAGATGTAATCCACATAGCCACTCAACCGATCGGCGATCACAACTTTCTTGAACAATCCCCACGCCATCAACTTTAAACCGCTGGTGACCATTGCGTAGTCGAACTCATGTTTCTCCCTGAACTGGTGCAAAAGGTTTTGCGGACGTTCGATAGGACCGGCAACGAGTTGCGGGTAAAACATGACGTACAAAGAATAGATGCCGAAGTTGCGTTCTGCGGGTTGCTTGCCGCGATAAACTTCTATTGTATAACTCATCGCCTGGAATGTGTGGAACGAGAGTCCGATGGGCAGAAGTATTGAAAGGAACGGAAGTGGATTACTGAGATCGAAGCGTTCGAGTAGCGCTGAAAGATTGAAGTTTATAAAATTATAATACTTGAACACAGCGAGTATGCCAATGTTGGCAAGCAGGCTGCAGACAAGGAACATTTTTCTTCGTCGCCCTTCTGATTTCTCGATGAGAATACCGGCGTAGTAATCGATAACAATTGTAAAGGCGAGGATCAGGATGTAAACAGGAACGAAGGCCATGTAGAAATAGCAGCTGCTTATGAGCAGCATCGGCCATCGATACCGGTGATTCAAAACGAAATACAACCCGGTAACTATGATGAAGAAGAGAAGGAACTCGAACGAATTGAAAAGCATAGGCTGCTAGTCCTTTTGAAACCACGACGCGTACATCGGGTAGTTCCTTGCTGTGCGGGCAATTACTTCCTTCATTTCAGGGCCCGTGTCCTTTACTTTCTTCGCGGGAATGCCTGCATAGATGCTGCCCGGCTCAACTTTAGTTCCCGGCAACACGATGGCGCCGGCGGCAATTACGGAGCCCGTACCGATAACGGCTTCGTCGAGGATCGTTGCCCCAATGCCCACCAGTACGTCGTCTTCTATCGTGCAGCCGTGAACCACGGCATTGTGCGCGATAGACACCCTGTTGCCGATCGTAGTTTTGGATTTCTGATAGGTGCAGTGAATGATTGCCCCGTCCTGGATGTTAGTGTCGTTGCCGATCGTGATCGTGTTCACGTCGCCCCGGACAACCGCGTTGAACCAAACAGTGCAGTTGTTTCCCATGGTCACCTCCCCCACTACAATGGCCCCGTCGGCCAAAAAACAGTTGTCTCCAAACTTCGGGGTGAACCCCCTAACAGATTTAATGATCGCCATACTGACAAGATGTCATCTTAAAAGAACTAAAAATACTAAATTTGCGTCCCTAAGTGTTGTTATGGAGAAATTGATCGTTGACCTCGACTTATTATCGGACCAAAACGTGCCCTCGGAGGCGGTAAAGCTCTTGCCGGATGAATCTACCGGGAAGTCGAGGAAGCTATATATAGAAAGCTATGGATGCCAGATGAATTTCTCGGATAGCGAGATCGTTGCGTCCATCCTCAGGAAAGAAGGCTTTGATACCACCTCCGATATCAGCCAGGCCGACCTGGTTTTCCTGAACACCTGCTCTATCCGGGAGAAGGCTGAACAAACAGTACGCAACAGGCTGGGCCAGATCAATTCGATCAAAAAGCAAAAACCCGAAATGATGGTGGGCATACTGGGATGTATGGCCGAGCGCCTGAAGACCCGGTTGCTTGAAGAAGAAAAGATCGTTGACCTTGTCGCTGGTCCGGATGCTTATCGCGATCTGCCCAAACTGATCTTCCAGGTTGACGAAGGAGAGAAAGCAGTAAACACATTCCTCTCGCGTGAAGAAACGTATGCCGATATCACGCCGGTGCGTTTGAACTCTAACGGAGTGACAGCGTTCATTTCAATCATGCGGGGCTGCGACAACATGTGTACTTTCTGCGTGGTGCCTTTCACGCGTGGACGTGAGAGAAGCCGCGATCCCCATTCTATCGTTGCAGAAGCACAGGATCTTTTCGCAAGAGGATTTAAGGAAGTCACACTTCTGGGGCAGAACGTGGATTCATACAAGTGGAGCCCGGAAGAAAACAACAAGGCGTGGCTGGAAAGAAAAGACAGTAAAGAGATAAACGGCCTGGTGAACTTCGCCGGCCTGCTCGAGATGGTTGCCAGGGTGAGTCCCGATTTGCGCGTGCGTTTCTCGACATCACACCCCAAAGACATAACCGACGATGTATTGCATACAATGGCTCGTTACGAGAACATCTGCAAGAACATACACCTGCCCGTGCAAAGCGGCAACAGTCGCATACTCGAGATGATGAATCGTGGTTACTCGCGCGAGTGGTACTTCAACAAGGTTGATCGCATACGCGAGATCCTTGGTGAAGACTGCGGATTGTCGTCGGACATGATCGTTGGATTTTGCTCCGAGACGGAAGAAGAACATAAGGAAACACTGTCGTTGATGGACAAAGTGAAGTTCGATTTTGCCTACATGTTCTTTTATTCCGAGCGGCCGGGTACTCTTGCTGCGAAGAAATTCCCGGACGACATAGCCACCGACGTGAAACAACGGAGGCTCGAAGAAGTGATTGAAAAACAGAAACTGCATTCACTTCTCAGCAATCGACGGGAACACGGAAAGGTATTCAAAGTGTTAATAGAAGGAAACTCGCGCAGGTCGGACGAATACCTGCAGGGACGTACGAGTACAAACAAGGTAGTCGTGTTTCCAAAAGGAAATCTGCCTGCCGGCATGCAGGTGCCAGGTAAAGGTGAGTATGTACACGTGCTGATCCACGACAGCACAGGTGCAACATTGTTAGGAAATATTGTGGAGAAATAAACATGGCAATTACAGAACAAGACATACAAAGCACAAAGCAGCGCTTCGGCATCATCGGCAACTCGCCGCTGCTGAACAACGCTGTGCGCGTAGCGATACAGGTTGCACCTACAGATATGTCGGTGTTGATCACTGGTGAGAACGGTAGCGGTAAAGAGTCGTTCTCGAAGATCATTCACTCGCTCAGTCCCCGCAAGCATGGGCAGTTCACGGCGATCAACTGCGGTTCTATTCCGGAGGGTACGATCGACTCCGAGTTGTTTGGTCACGAGAAAGGATCATTCACCGGCGCTCACGAAGCACGTAAAGGTTACTTTGAACAAGCCAATGGCGGCACGATTTTCCTGGATGAGATCGGGGAAATGCCGCTGAGCACGCAAGCAAGATTGCTGCGTGTTCTTGAATACGGCGAGTTCATTAAAGTAGGCGCTTCGAAACCACAGAAGACCGATGTGCGTGTGGTTGCTGCTACGAACAAGGACCTTATGAAGCAAGTGGAAGACGGCAAGTTCCGCGAAGACCTTTACTACAGGCTCGCTACCGTTCCGATCTTTGTTCCTCCCCTGCGCGAGCGCGGAGAAGACGTGGAACTTTTGTTCCGCAAGTTTGCAACCGACTTCGCTGAGAAATACAAAGCAAAGCCGATTCATTTAACTGAGGATGCGCGGCAGATGCTTTTGAAATATCGCTTCCCCGGCAACATTCGGCAGCTTAAGAATATTGTTGAACAGATATCCGTGCTGTTACCCGATAGTAACAACAACAAAGAGATCACTGCAGACATCCTGCGGGCGGCTATCCCTCAACAGGGAAGCAGCCTGCCTGCGCTGTATGCAGATGGTACCAGCAAGGACAACATTTCGGAGCGTGAGATCTTTTATAAGGTATTGCTCGAGCTTCGCAACGACGTGAACCAGTTGAAGAAGATGGCTGTTGAAGGAACGCTGAATGCTTCGCAATACCAGCCACAGACGCCCGCAGTAGAGCACGAAGACCACGGCAACCAGGAAACGGTTCTATTGAATGTGAATCCGACTGTTCATCATGCCGATGAGGTAACGGCCGACGAAGAAGTACACGATGTAAGCCACGTGGCAGAAGACGATTCGCTTTCGATCGAAAAGAAAGAAAAAGAACTGATTATGCGAGCTCTTCGCAAGAATAACAACAAGCGCAAATATGCGGCACGGGATTTGGGTATTTCGGAACGAACCCTTTACCGCAAAATAAAACAGTACGAGCTTGAAGAATAATATCAGGATATTGACGGCTATCGTGTTGCTGGCCTCGGTTCCGTTGCTTGAGTCATGCTACAGCCTTACAGGGATCTCGACCAATGCATCTTCGATACAGGTCGAGGATTTTTTTAACAACACCGAACTTGGTCCTGCTAACCTCGGTCCGAACTTTACGAACAGGTTAAAAGATTATTACCAGCGCAACAGCAGCTTAAAGGTCGTACCCGATAACGGAGAGCTCTCGATTGAAGGAACGATCACCGACTACAGGCTGACTCCCGTAGCGCCGGTGTCGTCGGGAAACAATCTTCAACCTGATGCAGCGGCGTTTACACGCCTGACGATTAGTGTTAAGGCCAACTACGTAGACACTGCGGAGCCGAAAAACAGTTTTAAGGACAAGACATTCAGCTTCTATGCTGATTTCCCCAACGAACAGGACCTTCTACAGGTGCAGGAGTCGCTTGAGCGAAAAATCTTTGACCAGATCATGCTGGACATCTTTAACGCCACGATTGCTACATGGTGATAAATTGTACCGGTTGCGCGGCGAACTAATTTCAATTAGATTTACAAACATCACTTTCGCCCCGCTTGGAAAAAGAACGCTTCCTGGAGCTCGCCCGAAACTTCACCTCTCTCACGGAAGCGGAGACTAACGACCTTGATGCGCTTCAAAAAGAATTCCCCTATAGCCAGGTAATTCACAACCTGGCAAGCCGCGGTGCACAGGACAACAATCTTCAAACTTCTAAGAAACTGCTGAACATCAGTGCTGTTTATTCAACAGACAGAACTGTATTAAAAGATATCATTACCGCACCGCGTACAACAAGAAGTGAAACTGTTCACGAAGAAGTGGTTATTGCCGAGATCATCAAAAGTGATGACAACAATACTCTTTCAGGCGATAATACTCTTTCAGGTGATAATACTCTTTCAGGCGATGCATTAAACGATGAGATCATGCATGACCTTGAGAGGCTTCAGGAGCTCAAGCACAACTTTGAAATTTCAGTAGAAGCCTTCGAACATTCGAAGCCCGATAAAAAGAGTAAACCAACTCCTCCTCAAAAAAAAAAGGACGTACCCCAACCAGAACACCTGGAAGTGATTCCGGAGCCGTCGGGCGAGATCCTTCTTGAAGAGATCAAGACCACCAAGAAAAAGATCTCACCGGAGACACCCCGCCAGAAAGAGCAGATCGAGATCATCGATCAGTTTATCAAGAAGGCACCATCGATCAAGAAAGCCGGACAAAACCCCGCAGATGCGTCCGATCTGGCCGAAAAGAACTTTTCCCTGACCGATAATGTCGTTTCCGAGACCCTCGTGGAGATCCTGCTGCGCCAGGGCAAGAAAGACAAGGCCATTGAGGTGCTGAAAAAGCTGATTTGGAAGTTTCCTCAAAAAAAGGCGATCTTCGCGGCTCAAATTGACGAACTGAAAAAGTAAAAGAAGATGACAATCCTTATAGTCCTGGCGATGGCTGCCTCTGTATTGTTGGTTTTAGTGGTTCTGGCACAGAATGCGAAGGGTGGCGGACTTTCCAGTCAGTTTGGTGGCTCTGCTGCCAGCAACATGATTGGCGTTAAGAAAACAGGCGACCTGCTTGAGCGTCTTACATGGGCATTTGCGATTGCTATCATGCTTTTCTCTCTTGGGACCAACCTGGTAACTCCCAGCACTGGTTCTGATGATATCCTCGACAAGGCTAACCAGGAGAAAGTAGCGCAGCCGAACAACAACGCGCTGCCTGAGTTGCAGACTCAGCCCACAGACAGCACTCCTAAGTAGTCGAGATCTGCTTTATAAGCAGTCTCTTCGCTACGGGCACAAGTGTCTGGACGTAAGGAAATCTTAATTTTGAATGAATGAGGTACACTGCCGGGTTTGGCAGTGAAGTAAACTCCCGTATCAACTGAAGTTTCATGTGCTCGTAGGTATTCGACAGGCTGCGTTCTGTGGTGCGCACGTATTGCATGTGAATTCCCCGCATCGACTCGTTGGACTGTTCGAAGAACGTAAGCTGGTAGCGATAGACGTTCGTTTCGGTTTGGGGTGGCTGTGAGAGGAACAGGTAGCCTTCGTGGCCATAAAGTGATGCCAGCCCCACTGGCGATATTTCGCAGTTAGACTCCACGTAGTCGTAGATCTGCGCTCCTTCATCGAGCGAATTCTTAAACTCTGGTAAGGCAAAGGCTATGATCGACTCGATCTCTTTCATGATCGCGTCGTCTTCGATGATCTTGTTCCAGGTGAGCTCCAGTTTCTGAATGCTTTCGGGTGACAACTCCGCGGGAAAGGCGTCGTTGATGAGGTCTTTATTTTCCTTGAGCGTGACCAGGTTGCGATAGTGGAAAACGAGGTCGGCCAGGAACGGGTAGAGTTCCGTTTTGCTGAAGGCAGATCGGACCCGTGTGAGGTAGGCTAAGAGTGTGTATTTTTTGTATTCAAAATCAATGAGGCCCTCGGTGAGCCAATTTTCTTTCAGCGCATCCATTCTATGTCAATTATACGGAATTCTGACATTTTTTTCCATCTTTGCCCCCTCTTCAGCCTGACCCGGCTGACGAAGCCGGGGAGAACCTGAAAATGTGTCAGGAAACGTTCAAATGGCACAAAAATCGTTGACCCGGGGGCTGTAAAACTCTTACAAAAACAAACAAATCTCGAACCCATATGGCGAAGATCACTTTTAAACCAAACGAAGACAGGATCCTGGTAGAACCTGCTGAAGCAGAAACCAAGACTGCGTCAGGTCTCTTTATCCCGGACACAGCAAAAGAAAAACCACAAAAGGGCAAAGTAGTTGCCGTAGGCGAAGGTGCTAAAGACAAGCCTGTTACCGTGAAAGTTGGGGATAACATCCTTTACGGAAAGTATTCGGGAACGGAGATCTCAATCGATGGGAAAGAATATCTCATCATGCGCAATTCAGACATTTTTGGAACATTCTAACAATCTACAATCATACCTACTATGGCTAAGGAAATTACATTCGATACAAGCGCCCGCAACAGGATCAAAGCCGGCGTTGATAAGTTGGCAGATGCCGTTAAGGTGACACTCGGACCTAAGGGCCGTAACGTTATCCTCGACAAGAAATTCGGTGCTCCGACTGTTACCAAAGACGGTGTGTCGGTTGCGAAAGAAATTGAATTGAAAGATGCAATTGAGAACATGGGCGCTCAGCTCGTGAAGGAAGTTGCTTCGAAAACTGCCGATGCAGCTGGTGACGGTACTACAACTGCTACTGTACTCGCGCAGGCGATCTTCAACATCGGTATCAAGAACGTGGCAGCAGGTGCTAACCCGATGGATCTGAAGCGTGGCATCGAGAAGGCTGTTGAAGCCGTTGTTGAAAGCCTTAACAAGCAAAGCAAGAAGATCAAAGATTCGAGCGAGATCGAACAGGTAGCTACGATCTCTTCTAACAACGACCAGGAGATTGGTAAGATGATCTCCGAAGCGATGAACAAAGTTGGAAAAGACGGTGTGATCACTGTTGAAGAAGCGAAAGGAACTGAAACTGAAGTGAAGACCGTGGAAGGTATGCAATTCGACCGCGGATATCTTTCAGCTTACTTCGTTACAAATACCGAGAAGATGGAAGCTGAGCTCGACTCACCTTTCATCCTGATCTACGACAAGAAGATCAGCAGCATGAAGGAACTCCTTCCTATTCTCGAGCAATCTGCACAGACTGGCAAGCCGCTCGTTATCATCGCTGAAGAAGTAGATGGCGAAGCTCTTGCAACTCTCGTTCTCAACAAGATCCGTGGCGCTCTCCGCGTTGCGGCTGTGAAAGCTCCCGGCTTCGGCGACCGTCGCAAGGCAATGCTCGAAGACATCGCTATCCTTACAGGTGGCAAGGTGATCACAGAAGAACAAGGTCTGAAGCTCGAAGGTGCTACCCTGAACGACCTCGGTCGCGCTGAGAAGATCACAATCGACAAAGACAACACAACGATCGTGAACGGTGCTGGCAAGAAAGCCGACATCCAGGGCCGCATCGGCCAGATCAAAGCACAGATCGATACAACAACTTCAGATTACGACAAAGAAAAACTGCAGGAGCGTCTTGCAAAACTTTCTGGTGGTGTAGCTATCCTCTACGTAGGTGCTGCAACTGAAGTTGAAATGAAAGAAAAGAAAGACCGCGTTGACGATGCATTGCATGCTACACGCGCAGCTGTCCAGGAAGGTATTGTTCCTGGTGGTGGTGTGGCTTACATCCGCGCTGCAGAAGCGTTGAAGAACGTAGCAACAGATAACGAAGATCAGGCGACTGGTGTGAACATCATCCGCCAGGCTCTCGAAGCTCCTCTTCGTGTGATCTCTGCTAACTCTGGACAGGAAGGTTCAGTAGTTGTGAACGCAGTTCGCGAAGGCAAAGGTGACTACGGTTACAACGCACGCGACAACAAGTATGAGAACTTCTTCAAAGCTGGTATCATCGACCCTACGAAGGTTACACGCCTTGCATTGGAGAACGCAGCTTCGATCGCAGGTTTGTTGTTGACAACTGAAGCAGTTGTGTCAGACATTCCTGAGAAGAAAGATGCACCGGCTATGCCTCCCGGGGGAATGGACGGAATGATGTAATAGGAATATCGAATTAAGAATTTCGAATAAAGAAGGGCTCGCGAAAGCGGGCCTTATCTTTTCATGACCACTCCCATTTCGATGATGTCCTTAAGCTGGTTCAACGCTTTTGTTTCGGACTCTTCTACTTTACCGTCGGCGTGAATGATCTCGTACATGTCTGTATAGACCTTGTACTTCTGGGCGAAGCGGATTGAATGGAAGTGCTTGAATGTCTCTTTGATGATCGTTTCGATCTTCGACTTGTCGACGGCCTCGTATTGTTTTTCGGCGCGGGCAAGTCTACCAATGATGTCGGTTTCATTTGGAAACAACCTGGGGATCCTTTCGGTAATCACTTCGCGTTCGGCAGGATGGTACACACCATCGGCGTGAGCCATGTGTATGTACAGGAACAGGACGAAGTCGGCGAAGTTGTCGTGGATGACCATGCGTCAAATATTGAAAAAAACGGAGAAATTAAAAATACCGTGTTTTTTACTGTTCAACGTCGTTTTTCCTGATCGCAAGGCGGAAGAGGATCGCACACATGGCCAGGAAGAATGCAACGCCCAACAGGGCATGAGCGCCATGACTCATGATGCCTTCGTAAACCTTGCCAGTAACGGGATCGGTCCCTCCTACCAATGGTAATTCGAAGTTCAGGGCACCGATGAACCCGGGAGCTGTTACGGCGAGGATGGCTACGAACACCCCGGTTAGTGCACCGCCGGCGATCAGGCCGGTGGCAAACAAACTTCCGCGGCTCAGATCGCTGTCGTCGACAACTTCTTTACGGCGTTCGGCCCTCCAGTCGACAATCCCTTTGATCGCGCCGCCGATGAAGATCGGCAGTGTGGTAGACAATGGCAGGTATAATCCGATCGCGAAGGCAAGAGCTTTGATGCCGCAGAGTTCCATGGTGACCGCGATGAAGACGCCGACCATTACGAATTGCCAGTCGAGGTTGAATGAAAGGATCCCGCGTGCGAGTGTGGCCATGAGTGTGGCTTGCGGAGCAGGATAGGTATCGCTGCCTATCGCATGCTTGAGGCCTTGAGCGACCATGGCGGGTGTTGGGGTGTCGAGCAACTGGACGACCCAGCCGATGGCAACTGAAGAAACGATAGCGCCGATGAATAAGGCAAGCTGTTGATATTTTGGTGTGGCACCGACAATGTACCCTGTCTTGAGATCTTGCGAGGTTCCGCCACCGTTGGCAGCCGCGATGCAGATCATAGCGCCTACAACGAGTGCCATTGGTTCATAGACTTTTCCCGACCAGCCGATGCTGGTGAAGATGAGGCAGGTGCCCATGAGTGTGGCGATCGTCATCCCGGAGATGGGACTGTTGCTGGTACCGACGAGGCCGACGATGCGGCTGGCGACGGTGACGAAGAAGAATCCGAAGAGGATGATGAGGAAGCCGATGAATAATTTCTGGAAGAAGCC
>DASRSO010000059.1:0-8259 GCA_035656375.1 Cyclobacteriaceae bacterium
CATTTGGGGTTATATGTTCGACTTCAAAGAGATCTTTTCCGTTACCCTAATTCTCTTCTCGGTCATCGATATCCTCGGTTCCATTCCTTTTATCATTATCATCAGGAAACGCGAGGGACGAATTCATGCCGAGCAGGCCACCATCATCTCTGCGGTGCTTATGGTCGGATTTCTATTTCTTGGTCAAAGCATCCTCGATCTCTTCGGGCTCGACGTAGCATCGTTTGCTGTGGCAGGTGCGATCGTCATCTTTATCGTTGCTATGGAAATGATACTGGGCATGACACTCATCAAGGAAGATCCCGAATCGCAGGGTTCAGGCTCCATCGTACCACTGGCTTTTCCGCTGATCGCAGGAGCAGGAACACTCACAACAATTCTTTCGATCCGTGCCGTGTACTCACAGACCAGCGTGCTCATAGGCATACTCGTAAATCTTTTGATCGTATATGTCGTTCTCCGGTCGTCGAGCTGGTTAGAGAAAAGACTCGGCAAAACAGGTTTCGCTATTTTGCGCCGGGTGTTCGGAGTGATATTACTTGCAATTGCTGTGAAGATATTTAAGGATAACGTTCACCTCGGCGGCGTATGATAAAGATATTTACAGATGGAGCTGCCCAGGGAAACCCGGGTCCCGGTGGTTATGGAGTCATCATGAAATACGGTGCTCACGAAAAAGAACTGAGCCAGGGTTATGAGCTCACCACCAACAATCGCATGGAGTTGCTCGCCGTCATCGTTGGACTTGAAGCAGTAAAACGAAAAGATATACCGATCACAATCTATTCCGATTCCAAATACGTAGTGGATGCAGTTGAGAAAGGTTGGTTGTGGAGTTGGGAGAAGAAGGCATTCAAGGACAAAGCTAACCCCGACCTTTGGAAGAGATACATTCCATTACACAGAACGCTCAAGCCGAAGTTTGTATGGATCCGTGGTCACAATGGTCATCCGGAGAATGAACGATGCGACCAGCTTGCCGTGGCGGCCGCGAGTGGCTATGACCTGATTGCGGATGTCGGTTACAAGCCTAATAGCTAGTTTCCTGCAACTCGATCCCTAACGATTTCAATTCGGCAAGTACAGGTTCGTAGATCTCTCTTGATACAGGTATCGCAACACCGCGTTGACCGATCTTACCCTGGATCAAAAGCCTGGCCGCTATCGCCAATGGCAGCCCGACTGTTTTCGCCATCGCCGTATTTACAGAATCAGTACCCGTTCCTGTTAACGAAGCCTCTATCGTTTTTTTCTTCCCGTTTTGTTCGAAGCCGAACCTGTGCCACATTACAACAAGATCCTTGTCGTCAGGCTGAAGCTTCCATTTTTTATTGAGGATATGTTCAAGGATCTGGGCGGGGGTTCCTTTTGCAAGGCCAATTTTTTCATTAGAAAATAATCCGGACCATTCGAGACGTTTCCGCTCTTCAACTCCAATGCTAATCTCCCCTTCAACAAATGATCTTAAGAAATCGCCATGGCTCATCGTGTTGACTCCTTCCATCTCATACGTGTCGTCACAGCATCCCAACTGCACCAAAACATTCCATGCGCTGCAAAATCCCTTGTTACGCAGTGTACCTCTCAGCATCGTATTCACATTGTGAAGTCCATAGGTTTCGAGATACTTAAGGGAATCGCGATTGGCATAACCTTCATACTCACCATACCCCGGAACGGTTACCGGCGTAATTCGTGTGAACAGTTGCTGGTAAGGAATGTATTTGTATTCCCCGTTTCGTAAAAACTTTGCGGTGCTCTGACCGGCCATCACGACGTTGCGTGCATTCCAGGTAAACTTATATCGCCATGGATTCGATGGATCGGTTTCAGGTGCGATCAATCCGCCCGTAAACGATTCGAACGAAGTAATCTTTCCCCCCTCCGATCTTATCCGGTCCATAACCTGCATGGCGCTCATGTGATCGATACCCGGATCGAGTCCGCACTCGTTAAGGAATAAAAGTGATTTCGACTTGCTGGCGTTGTCGAGGCTCTTCATCTCGTCCGACACATAACTTGCCGTTAGCAAATGACTGCCTGTTTCGAGGCAGATCTTCGCTACCGATGGATGCAAGTGCGCAGGAATGAGCGACACCACAACCGAGGCTCCCACTATTGCCTTCCTACCCTCCTCAACTTTATTGATATCGAATTCGATGGCCTTGCCCCATGCCGCGCCGGCAATTCTTTCCCGCGCCGCCTGCAAAGAAACATCGCCAACCGTGACCTCTATCGAGCTGGCCTCGCCAAATTTCAACAGGTACGAGATCAACGCCGACGAAGAACGTCCGGCGCCGAGGATTAAAATAGATGGCATAACCCAAATATATATTATCTTTAGTATAGGTATGAAAGGCACAGGAGTAGAACAATTCAAAAACATCGAGGACCTTGACTCGGAATCGAAATATCTTGTTCATAAGGCAAAGGAAGCCACACTCCTCTCTTATGCTCCCTACTCGAAATTTCATGTAGGTGCAGCGCTCATGCTCGACGATGGCACGATCGTAACCGGTTCTAACCAGGAGAATGCATCGTATCCGCTTTGCATGTGTGCCGAACGTGTAGCTCTCTATAATGCTGCCACGCTTCATCCAAATCGCAAGATCACCAAGCTGGCTGTCGTTGCACATAAAAAAAATCACAAAGAGCTTACGTCGGCAACATCGTGCGGCGCATGCGCGCAGGTTATGCTCGAATTCGAAGCACGTCAGAACAAAACGTTCGAAGTCATCATGCTTGGCGCCGATGAGAAGTGGGTGAAATGTAAGTCAGTATCCGAACTCCTCCCCTTCGGCTTTACGAAAGATAGTTTGTGACGAAAGACATCGACATTGCCGACCTCAAACGAATCGCTGGGGTAGTTCAATCCGTTCACGGTTACGACTTTCACAACTACGCAACATCATCCTTCAAGCGAAGAGTACTTCGTGTGCTTGATCTGAAAAAGATGTCCGTCGACACACTTCTTCAACGCATCGAAACACAGCCGCAGTTCATGGACGAACTGTTAGGCGAACTTACCGTGAACGTCACAGAGATGTTTCGTGATCCCGGATTCTGGATCATCGTCAGGGACAAGATCATTCCATCGATCATTAGTAAAGACAGACCATTGAAGATCTGGCACGCAGGATGTTCCTCCGGTGAGGAAGTTTTTTCGATGGCCATTCTTCTTCACGAGATGCGGATCACAAGCAACTTCGAGATCCTGGCTACCGACATCGATCCAAAAGTTGTGGAGAAAGCCAAAGAAGGAACATTCCCTATCAAGCATCTTGAAGTCAACGAAAAAAATTATTCGAAGCTCGAGACCGGCAACCGCTTGAATACGTGGTTCCGCCAGGTGAAGGGAACCGCGATCCTCGATCACCGCCTGCTAAAAAATATAACATTTCAGAAACACGACCTCGTTACCGGAAATATCAACGACACCTTCGATCTCATCCTGTGCCGCAACGTGATGATCTACTTCAACCAGGCCCTGCAAAATGATGTGCTCACCATGTTCCACCGAAACCTCGTGATGAACGGTTTCCTGGCCATAGGGGCGAAAGAAACTCTCATCTGGTGCGATGTGGCCAGCAAGTTCGAGGTGTTCAATACCACCGAAAAGATCTATCGGAAGATCAAAAATTAACCATTAAATTGGCCATTGATACTTACTTTTAGGCACCCTACAGGAACTATCATTTTTTAACCTATGCAAGTCTTACAACTGGAAGGTACCGACCAGACCCCCCAGGTAACATTAAACAAGGACAAAAGTCTTTTCGAATTCTCAGGCCGGTCCCTGACCGACAAAGCCGTTGAGTTCTATCGTCCTGTCGTTGCCTGGATGACTGAGTACGCCAAAGATCCAAACTCCCGGACCGAACTGGTCTTCAAGATGGAGTACATGAACACTTCATCTTCGAAAGCTCTGTTCGACCTGTTCGCCATCGTGCAAACAATCCCCGGCTCAAAGATCGTTTGGTGTTTCCAGGACGAAGACGAGGACATGGAAGAGACAGGTGAAGAATTTTCTGCATTGGTTAAGATCCCGTTCGAAATGAGGGCCTACTGAACCGGCCAGGCACATGAGCGAAGAAATACTTAAAGCCCTGACACAACTCTTCGCCATCATTACCAAACAGGATGGTGGTGTTACTGAGAACGAAAGGCAATTCGTTATAACATTCTTCCAACAGGAACTCGACCAGGAATCTATTCCCGGATATCTCGAACTGTACGACAACTGGTCGGGCTACACCGTCCAGGAACAAGTCGACGAAAGCCAGCGCAACAAACCCACATCCGTTAAAGACGCCAGACAGACCCTCGCAATCTGTAAGAAGATCAACGGCAGTCTCACACAAAAACAGAAAGTAGTCGTTCTCATCAAGTTGCTCGAAGTTGTGGTTTCCGACGACCACATGTCGCCGCAACGGATGAATATCATCAACACGGTATCTACAGTTTTCAATATCGTTGCCGATGAATATAAGTTGATCGAAACATTCGTGATCTCGACGCTCGCATCGGACATGAACTTCAGCGACATCCTCGTGATCGATCGCGGCTCGTCGGGATCGGCCGAGAAACAAAAGCATGCCCACATACACATCGAAGGTCACCTGATCTTCATGCGTGTAAGCAGTGTCGACATGTTCTTCGCGAAGTATGTCGGCCCCGACGCAAACATGCTGAATGGTTTCGTCATGCAGCCTAACCGTGTATACCTGTTCTCTCACGGTAGCACCATCAAGACCCAGGGTGGCGACGCGTTGTACTATAGCGATCTCGTTGCCGATTTCAACCAGGAGATAAAGACTACCAAGCTGTCTTTCAATGCCAGTATCAGCGAGTTCAAATTCCGAAATGGCGTGGTCGGTCTCCGCGACGTGCACATCTCCGAAGGGCCCGGTAAGCTTATCGGGATCATGGGCGCCAGCGGTGCAGGTAAGACCACCTTGCTGAACGTACTCGCCGGCCTTGAAAAACCCAACGACGGTGCAATACTGATCAACGGCTTCGACATCAACACACAGAAAGACGAGATACAAGGCGTGATCGGGTATGTTTCACAAGACGACCTGCTCATCGAAGAACTTACAGTCTATCAAAACCTGTACTACAACGCGCGGCTCTGCTTCGCCAACTTTACCGAAGAGCAGATCAACCTTCGCGTGATGGAAGTACTCGAAAATCTCGGGCTCGATCAGCGAAAAGACCTGAAGGTTGGAAACCCACTTGAGAAAACCATCAGCGGCGGACAACGCAAACGCCTCAACATAGCACTGGAGCTCATTCGGGAGCCTGCCGTAATGTTCCTCGACGAACCAACGTCCGGCCTTTCGTCGCGCGACTCTGAAAACGTGATCGACCTTTTGAAAGAATTATCCCTCAAGGGGAAACTGATCTTCGTTGTCATTCACCAGCCATCATCCGACATCTACAAGATGTTCGACAAGATGATCATCATGGATACGGGCGGTTATCCTTCGTACTATGGCCCGCCTGTTGAAGCCATCACGTATTTTAAGAAGGCAACGCTGCAAGTGGATAGCAACCGCGGCCAGTGCGAGACGTGCGGTAACGTAAATCCCGAGCAGATCTTCAACATCATGGAGGCAAAGGTGGTCGACGAATACGGTCAGCCCACCAGCAAGAGAAAGATCGCCCCCCAGGGATGGCACGAAATGTTCCGTGCCCGTTTCAGGATGACCAGGGTGGAAGACCTGAAAGAAAAACCGCCGAAGACGTTGAACATCCCCGGCAAGGTCAAACAGGCATTGATCTTTACAACGCGCGACCTGTTATCGAAGCTCAGCAACAAGCAATACCTGCTGATCAACCTGCTTGAAGCGCCATTGCTCGCATTGATACTTGCGTTCATCATCCGTTATCGAAGCGCACCGGATCATTCATCGTACAGCTTCAGGTTCAACGAAAACTTCCCGGCGTACTTGCTGATGTCGATCATAGTCGCATTGTTCATGGGATTGACTGTTAGCGCCGAGGAGATCATTCGCGACCGTAAGATCTTGCGGAGAGAATCCTTCCTTAACCTTAGCTGGAACAGCTATCTCGTTTCGAAGCTGATGATACTGTTTACGTTATCGGCGATCCAAACACTTTCGTTCGTCATTATTGGGAACCTGCTGCTCGACGTAAAGGGAATGATCCTGCCTTTCTGGCTGGTGTTGTTTACCACTTCGTGCTTTGCAAATGTTTTGGGCCTGAATGTTTCTTCGGCATTCAAGAGTGCAGTAACGGTGTACATTATGATACCGCTGTTGCTGATACCACAGATGATCTTGAGTGGTCTGCTGTTCAATTTCGATAAGCTGAACAACCTTATCAGTACAAAAGGAAAAGTTCCGATCGTGGCCGATCTCATGGCATCGCGCTGGGCTTACGAAGCGATGGCCGTGTATCAATTCATGAACAACGACTACGAAGCAGAGTACTACGACTACGAACGAAAAGAAGCCGACGCCGACTTCAAAGCAGCCTATCTCGCCGACGAGCTCATCCGCAGAAATCATTTCGCGCTGGAAAACTACCAGTCGAAGGATGATTCTACTGCCAAGAAGGTAAAGCACGAGTTAGACATCATTCGTAACACGCTCGCTCACGAAGATTTCAAGGAAGGAATTGAGAACATCGACCTATCGCAGTATAACGAAGACATGGGACTTCGTTTGAGCACTTACTTCAATCAATACAAGCGACATTATCAAAAGGTGTTCAACGACAATGCTTCGATGATCGAGAAGAAGATGGCATTCGTTGAAAAGAGCGGAAGGGATGTCGATGAAGAAAAGAACGCCTATCGCAACGAAAGCCTTGCCGACCTTGTAAAAAATGTGACCACGAAAAACAGGCTGCTGGAGTACAAGGGGCGGATCATTCAGCAGATAAACCCGGTTTTCCAGACACCTTCCACGGCCAGCCTGATCGGCTACAGGACCGCCTTTTTCTACCCTGAAAAGAACCTTTTTGGGACCGCGGTAAACACGTTTGTTTTTAACCTGCTGGTGATCTGGGGTATGAGCCTGGTTTTCTACATAGCCCTGTATTTTGAGGTCTTTAGGAAGCTCCTCAAAATGTTCGGAAAACTAAGGTCATAGTGTTTTCCCGGTAGCACCGCGATTTACCGCGAATCCCCTATTTTTTGCATAGGACCGCTGTTTTCCTATTTTTGTAAACACCTTAATTCATCGTCATGAAATACGTTTTAGCAGGGGTTTTTGTCGCCATTTTAGTGGCTTGTGGCTCCGGAAAAAAGGCCGACGAGCAGGCGTTCCTCAATAGCCTGGACTCGGCAAATAACGTCGCCGATGCCATCGACGATGAGCTCATTAAGAGTGTTCTCCAGAACATCCCGAGCCCTATCGAAATTTCGGTCCTCCTCAAGGAGTCGGGCCGCAAATACGACCAGTCGATGCTCAACTCGCCCGACAACCTCCCGAAGTACAACAACAACTATAAAATGGCCCTCAACCTGGGTGTTTACGGAACCGACCTGGGCTACACCAACATCTACCAGCAAAACCAGGATGGCATCAAATATTTGGAACCTATCGAGCAACTCGCAGAAGGACTCAACATCGGCCAGTTCTTCGAAATAGAAACTATCGGAAGGCTTGCAGCCAACAGCAAAAACCTCGATTCTCTTTTGCTGCTTACTACCAAAAATTTCAACGACATCAATTTATACCTCAGCAGCCAGAGCCGCGCAAACCTCAGCATCCTGCTTCTCACAGGTGGATGGCTCGAAGCGATGCACATCACCTGCCAGCTTTCTTCAAAAGATCCCGGCAATAAAGTTTTACAGGATACCATCGGCGAGCAACAGATCATTCTCGAGCAAATCGTGCTCCTGCTTAAGTTTTACGAGAAGGACGAAAGTATGGCATCCTTATTGAATGATCTGAACGGCCTTCAAGCTGCTTTCGAAAAGATAAAGATCACAACAACCTACAAGGCTCCAACATCGGAGGTTGTGAATGGTGTTGTGGTCGTAAAAGACAATTCTTCCACAACGGTCGAGATCACGCCGGAAGACGTGAACAACATCAAGAACATTACGAGCGAGATCAGGAACAAGATCATCAGCTAAAGAAACACCCGAACCAAAACCCTGAACCTTTTTTTTAAAATGAAAAAGTTAATTGTATCTGCGGCTTTCCTTGTCACGTCGATCTTCGTCTCGTCCGACCTTGTGGGACAGTGCGATTCGGACGGATTCAGTAATGCCTGCATTCCCAA
>DASRSO010000060.1:0-17779 GCA_035656375.1 Cyclobacteriaceae bacterium
TACGAACGCGTAGCTCATAAGATGGTACCATGCCAGTGCGAGCTTGGCGGTAAAGATCCGTTGTATGTTGCCGACGACATATCCGATGTGAAATCGGTAGCCGCCGCAACAGCCGACGGAGCATTTTATAACAACGGACAAAGCTGCTGTGCTGTCGAACGCATTTACGTGCATGAAAAAGTATATGCACAGTATATCGACGAGTTTGTGAAAGAGGTAAAGGCCTATAAGACCGGCGCGCCTACTGAAGCCGGCGTTTACATCGGTCCGTTAACCCGTTCTTCGCAGCTGGACGTACTTACAGCGCAGGTGGACGAGGCGGTCATGAAAGGAGCTACCGTGCTCACGGGCGGCAGGAAAGTCAATAGAAAAGGATTCTACTTCGAACCAACGGTGCTTACGAATGTGAATCACGAAATGAACATCATGCGCGACGAATCGTTCGGGCCCGTTATTGGCATCATGAAAGTTAAGAACGACGATGAAGCGATAAAGCTCATGTCGGATACCGAATACGGGCTCACTGCCTCTGTCTACAGTTCAAACAAGAGTCGGGCGGAAGGCATCCTTTCGAAAGTGGATGCGGGAACGGGGTATTGGAATTGTTGCGACAGGGTGAGCGCAGCGGTGCCCTGGAGTGGCAGAAGACATTCGGGGTTTGGCGCGACGTTGTCGCACGCGGGGTTAAGGGCGTTTACAAAACCGAAAGCATACCAGCTTCGTGGATAATCAGAACCGCAGAACAGAGGATTACATGAATTTCGAACCGCAGAAGTATCCGACGGCCTATCGATCAACCAACTGTTTTTGCGAAGCCTTCACTTCTGCGGTTCGACATTCATTTGCTTATCTGTTCTGCGGTTTGCATTCAAAATGATGTCGCGTCCTTCGATAGTGCGAGAGATAATCGCCGGTGCAAGCTCTTTCATGGCGACAGCCTATATCATTGTCGTCAACCCATCTATAATCTCTAACACCGGAATGCCATTCAGCGCCGTGCTGACGGCCACAATCCTCGTTGCTAGCTTTTCAAGTATAACAATGGGCTGGTATGCCCGCAACCCGATACTCGTGGCGCCGGGTATGGGCATCAATGCCTTCTTTACTTTCTCCGTTGTGCTCGGAATGAAAGTGCCATGGGAGGTTGCGCTGGGCGCCGTGTTCTGGTCCGGCGTTGTCTTCATGCTGCTCGCCATCTTCAACGTTCGAGCACACATTGTTAAAGCAATTCCGAAAGCGCTCCGTCATGCTATCGCAGCAGGCATCGGGTTATTTATCTCACTGATCGGTTTTGTCAACGCGGGGTTTATCGTTCACAATGAAGCCACCGTGGTTGGTATCGGCGACATGAATGTTTCTGCGATAGTGTTCCTGGTCGGGTTGTTGATCACGGCGGTGTTGACCGTGAGGAAGGTGTTAGGTGGAGTATTGATCGGTATAATTATCACGACAGTCCTTGCGTACACGATGGGAGCGAAGGAACCGGTGGAGATTAACAGCATCTTCGCGGCTCCCGACTTCTCTTTGCTTTTCAAACTTGATCTTGTGAACTCACTGTCGCTCGCAATGGTGCCGGTGATATTCTCATTTGTCTTCACGGGAATGTTCGACGGCCTCTCGACATTTCTCGGCCTGTCGGAAGCAGCAGGATTGCTCGACGAAAAAGGAGAACCTCGCAACATCAAGAGATCGTTAACGACCGACGCGGTTTCGTTCATGCTCGCGGGAACGTTCGGCTCCAGTCCTGGAACTGCGTACATCGAATCTGCCGTTGGTATCGAAGCGGGGGGACGCACCGGCCTCACGGCAATCGTTGGTGGACTGCTGTTTCTCCCATTCCTGTTCCTCTCGCCCGTGCTGTCAGCAATACCATCCATTGCCACGGCGCCAGCGCTTGTGCTTGTTGGCGTATTCATGATATCGCCCGTAGTGAACATTAACTGGAGCCAGCTCGACGATGCGATCCCTGCATTTATCGCGATGATCCTTATACCGTTTAGCTATTCAATTACACAAGGGATCGTGTGGGGGTTTATAAGTTGGAGCGTCATTAAGGTGTTTGTGGGAAAGTGGAGAGAGGTGAGTGTGACGTTGTGGATAATAGATGTGTTTGCGATAATTGCACTGGCCCTGAACGATTGATGAATAGAAACCGCAGAACAGACGAATACATGAATGCCGAACCGGAGAAGTGTCCGACAGTCTATCGGTCAACCAGCTGTTTTTGCGAAGCCATCCATTACTTCTGCGGTTCTATTGTTCCTCCGTTCATCTGTTCATCAGTTCCTCTGTTCAATATTCGTACTATGAGACTCTTCGCAGCCCTTTTCATCTTAATCACAACAACAGGTTTTTCGCAAGCGATCGTTACCCCTAAAGACGCTCCGCCTTTCCAGCGTGAATTCCGATCGATAACCGGCATACTCGGCGCATTCGATGAAGAGGTGCGCTACCTGTTATCGATCACTGCCAACAAAACCGAATCTTCCATCCAGCGTATCTCCTTTACGCAAGGTGAGATCAACGGGAAGAAGGTCGTTATCGCTCAGACCGGCATCGGCAAAGTGAACGCCGCCATTGTTACCCAACTGATGATCGAACACTTCATGCCCGCCGAGATCATCTTCACAGGTATCGCCGGCGGACTTAACCCCGGCCTTGCGCCCGGCGACCTCGTCATTGGCACCAAAGTCGCCTATCACGACTACGGCACTCTGACGCCCGACAGCCTCATGCGCCGCCCCACCAGGAATCCTTTCACCCTGAAAGACAACCCGGTTTTTTACAACTGTGATCCCAGGCTTATCGACGTCGCCGTACTCGCTGCCGCAGAAGCAAAGTTTGAGAAACTCGGGAAAAGATACCCCACTGCAATCAAGGGTGTAATCGTTACCGGCGATGTGTTTGTAGCGTCCGATAAGGCCGTTAAAGACCTGAGAAAGAAGCTGAACGCCGATGCCACTGAAATGGAAGGAGCAGCTGTCGCCCAGGTATGTTTACAGCTCGAGCAACCCTTCGTCGTGGTCCGAAGTTTGAGCGACAATGCCGGCAACGCTGCGTCAGGGGATGTCAAACAGTTCTATAAACTTGCAGCCATGAACAGTGCAAGCCTTGTGATAGCAATGGTTTCAATGATTCGTTAAAATGTTTATCTTAATATCACTATTTCCAATTTTTTAAACTAGACGCCTATGCGAGCCATCTGGAAAGGTCACATACAATTCTCCCTTGTAACTATCCCGATCCGAATCTATAACGCCCTCGACACCGGGCAGAGCATCAGCTTCAACCTGTTGTCGAAGGACAAGCATAATCCTGTTTCTTACGAAAAGAAGGATAAAGTAACAGGCGAAACCCTGCGCCAGGAAGACATCGTGAAGGGATACCAGTACGAGCCCGGTCAGTATGTTATCATGGAAGATGACGACCTCGCGAAAGTGCGCCTGAAGAGCACCCGCGTAATCGAGATCGAAGGGTTCGTAAACGCCGAAGAAGTTCACCCCACATTGTTCGAAACACCATACTTCGTCGGCCCCGATGGCGATGTGTCTGCAAAGACTTACGGCCTGCTGATGCATGCCCTTAAAGAGAGCGGAAAGATTGGTGTCGGCAAGGTCGTTCTTCGCGACCGTGAAACCCCGGTACTGCTCACTCCGTACGAGAAAGGCATCATGATGTACAGGCTCCGTTATCCTCACGAGATCCGCAGCATGAACGAAGTTCCCCAGCTCGTCGACGTGAAAGTCGATAAGGATCAGTTGAAGATGGCGAAGACCCTCGTTGATTCTATGTCGAAGAAGTTTTCGCAGATCGAAATGCAGGATCACTACTACGATGCCCTGAAAGAGATCATCGACGCAAAGGTTGCCGGCAAGGAGATCGTTTCGATCCAGGAAGAAGAGCCAAAGGTTGTCGACATCATGACAGCGCTCAAACAGAGTATCGATCAAGCCAAGAAGAAGCCGATGGAGAAAGCCAAAGGCGATACCGAAAAGGAAACAAAGAAGGTCACGAAGGAAAGCAAAACGCTCAAGCGCAAAGCGAGCTGATTTTTTAATTTTGCATCATGGGAAAGGTGGTTCAGTTTCCAATTTCATCTTCCGAAAAGTTTGGCTTCAAGCCGGTCCGGAAGAAGAAATCAGACGTTCCAGATAAGAAGGGACAGCTTAATTTGTTTGTGGGTGGAAAGGTTGTAAAGCTCAATCAACTCACACCGTTCGAAGAGGCATTGCTTCTCGACGACATGGGCGATTCGGAGAAAGCCCGTGAACTGTATCTTAAAGCAATCAAGCACAAAGACTCCCTTGCCGACGCATATTGCAACCTCGGCATTATCGAGTCGGAGGCCAGGCACTACAGCAAGGCGATCGACTGCTTCACGCTGTGTTTGAAAGAAGACCCACGCCACTTCGAAGCACATTATAATCTCGCCAATCAGTACGCGGAGATTGGAAATCTTCCCCTCGCGAAGGTTCACTACCAGCTTTCGATCGAGATCGAGCCTGAATTTCCAAACAGCTATTTCAATCTTGGGCTTACTCTTGCCATGAACAAAGAGATCGACGAGGCCATCCAGGCACTGTTGAACTATCGCAATATGGCAGCAGTTGAAGACAAAAAGCAGGCAGAAGATCTCATCAACATGCTCGTCAGAGGCTCCAGATAGTAACAAAGAAGAGTATCATCCGGTAGATCTCAAGCGCAACTTTCAGGAACAAGATCATCAGCGCCGACTTGACGAACAGTTTCCAGCCGCGCTCATTGTAGAACGTGTGCGACGACCTGACCAGGAAGTACAGGTTGGTGGCAACAAACAGCCCTGTTACGGCGCCTTCACCGATGTAGGCCCCAATCGGGATGATGGTGGTAATGATATCAACAAGTATCGCATTCACAAACAGGTTGAAGCAGGCCAGTTCCACAGCGTAGCCAAAATGATCCGTAAAGTACCTGTTGCGTTTGCGATACAGGACATTCAAAGGCATCGAAGCCAGCACGACAAAAACCATCACCAGCAACTTTGCCAGGCTTACCGTTTTCACATTGTACACCAGGGAAAACGACTCGAAGTTCATGTGCTCGGTAGCCATCTTACGTGCAATGGGTTCTTTTAAAAGAAATCCCAGCGGTGCGTACATCTGTGTCGTCAACGATGCGCTGAACAGCTGCACGATCGGGAAGAGGAAGTAGATCAGGTTCAGTACGAAGAATATCTGGATCGGGTTCATGTACCGGACGGTACGTCCGTTCGCGATCTCCGTCGAAACAAACCCCGGCCTGTAAAGGACAAGCCAAAGTGTTCTTACGAATTTGTTATCGGCAAGCGTTACAGCCTGTGTGATATCATTGAGAAAGGATTTGAATGTGCGGTCGGCTGCCGTACGTACACGCTCCCCACAAACATTACAGTAGTTACCCTCGAATGTATTCCCACAACTCTTGCACGTGTGCATCACTTCTTCAATTTTTTAAGGAGCCGGTTTGCGCGACTTCGATACGCGGGAGACCCGTAAGGCAAATCCTGTTCTATGGCTATGATCACTTCGTTCTTTAATTCCGGTTCCAGCATCGATATGTCAGTCATCACCTGCATGGCAAAAACGCGTACGGCGATTGGCTCACCAGGGTTGGTAAACAGGGTGAACGCCTTCTCGAAAGCCAGTCCACGGTAGCTTTTTGGGATCTCCACAAACTGCATCAATCTCATCACATTCCTTTTCACCGCCTCGTGCATGTTCGGCCGGTCTACGCTTTTGAGCATCGAACGGAGATAGGGGCTGATCATGTCGGGGTGGGTTTTGACGATGTCGCTCAACGGCCAGCCCGCCCATTGAGTCAGCCGGTAGTTGCCGCCCAGGAAGATCTTTACCAGTTCGCCGAAGCGCTTCCGGTCGGTGCCGACGTATCGGATCATCCGGTTTTTGGAGGCGAGCGAATGCTTCTTTTGCAGTTCGGCTACGAGATTCATTATCAGCTATTTAGCTTTAGATAAAAACTCATAACTAATTGAAAATTAGGATATTTAACATCGGTACATTAACTTTATATTTAACTAAATGATGTGTGCTTTATGATGCTAATTTTTGCCATCATTGCTATCCTGTCTCTCCAACTCGGCCTCACAATCTATTGCTTTCGCAAGCAAAGTATGACGGCTGTTCGTGAAGATCTGCGAGTAGCAAAGTTTCAGCTTTAATGTGCTTAAATAACGACTAAATTGCGCGCAATTTAAGTTTGCGCGTGAATTACCTGTCTGCAGAGTCGTTATCGAAGTCGTTTCATGAACATTGGTTGTTCAAGGATATCACCCTGGGGATCTCCCGGGGAGATAAGATTGCATTGGTTGGAGCTAACGGTGTCGGGAAATCGACATTGCTCAAAATATTAACAGGCCAGGTCCAGTCCGATTCTGGCAAAGTCGTGTTACGCGACGGCATCCGGACCGGCTACCTAACTCAACAGCCCAACGTACCTGGTCCAACTCCCGTCAAGAGCTTGTTGTTCGAGGAAGGCAACAAGGTGGCGATGATCGTGAAGCAATATGAAGAAGCGATCCACGATCCCGATACATCGCCTGAAAGAATGCAGACCCTGCTTGAGCAGATGGGAGATCTCAACGCGTGGGACTACGACGCGAAAGTGCAGGAGATCACCGGCAAACTTGGAGTACCGTCGCTCGAAATGACTTTCGGCGAGCTCTCCGGGGGGCAACGTAAACGGATCTTTCTTGCACAGTTGCTTCTTTCGGAGCCCGACCTCATTGTACTCGATGAACCGACCAACCACCTCGACCTTGAAGCGATCGAGTGGCTCGAAAACTACCTGTCGGGTGTGAATATCACCCTGATCATGGTGACGCACGACCGCTATTTCCTCGATAACGTGGCCAACGAGATCTTCGAGATAGACAGGGGAAAGCTCTTTACCTACAGGGGCAACTATGCCTACTTCCTCGAAAAGAAATCGGAGCGTGAGGCCATGCTTCGCATCGAGGTAGACAAAGCGAAGAACCTTTTGCGAAAGGAACTCGAATGGATGCGCAAACAACCAAAGGCGCGCGGTACAAAAGCCAAGTATCGTATCGATGCATTTTATGACCTGAAGGAGAAAGCCAGTCAGAACCTTAAAAAGGATAAGCTCGAACTTGATATACAGGAGACCCGCCAGGGCACCAAGATCCTCGAGTTGCATAACATCTCGAAGTCTTACAACGGGGTTCCGATGGTCGACAACTTCTCGTATGTATTCAAGAAACAGGACCGCATTGGTATTGTTGGAAAAAATGGAGTAGGGAAGAGCACGTTCCTGAACCTGTTAACAGGCAAGATCAAGGCCGATAAAGGTGAGATCATTCCGGGTGTAACAACCAGGATGGGATATTTCACGCAGGAGGCGGAAGACCTCAATCCAACGCACCGCGTGATCGAAGAAGTGAAAGCAATCGCGGAGTTCATTACCCTCGCCGATGGATCGAACGTATCGGCTTCAAAATTCCTTGACCTGTTCTTATTCCCGCCGGAGAAGCAATACACGTTTATCGATAAGCTGAGTGGTGGTGAGAAAAAGAGACTGCAATTGCTGAAGGTGCTCATCACCAACCCCAACTTCATGATCCTCGATGAGCCCACGAATGATTTCGACATCGATACACTTAACGTGTTGGAAGAGTTCCTGGAAAAGTTTGGCGGGTGTTTGCTGTTGGTCTCCCACGACCGTTATTTCATGGACCACCTGGTCGAGCAGCTTTTTGTATTTGAGGGAGATGGTAAGATCAGGGTCTTCAACGGCAACTATTCAGATTACAGGTCGCAGGAAGATGAAGAACCGGAAGAAGATGTGGTAGTTGCTGAGAAGAAAGAGAAGCCAAAACAGGTTTCTAAATCTTCTTTTAAAGAGAAAAAGGAATACGAGGAGATCCAGAAAGAAATAGAGCGCCTCGAGTCAGAAAAGAAGTCCATCACTGAAAAACTCAATGACGCTTCTTTGTCGCACCAACAACTTTCAGAGCTCGGTCGCCGCATCGAAGAGATCACCAAAGAGCTTGACGAGAAAACGAATCGCTGGCTCGAGCTCGATGAAATCATGAATAGCTGATGGTTCGCGTCCTTAAAAAGATCTTCCGTGGTTTCCTGATATTCCTGGCAGTGCTTGTCGCCCTCGCCGCTTCGATGGTTGGAGGTATCGATCGCACCCCGCTCAAGGAACAGGAGTTCTACCAGGAGATGATGGGCCGTCTCGATACGACGCGCCTGATCGAACGTGGCGGCGGGCAGCTGAGATCGGGATGGACGAAGGTGAATATAACTCCATCTGCACAGATGCCTATGGCAGGTTATATGCCCCGTGATCACTTCGATGCCGTTCACGATTCGTTGTATGCACGTATCCTTGTATTCGACAATGGATCGTTCCGTTGCGCGATGATCAATGTAGATCTCCTAATCTTTCCTCCGAAGCTGCGCGACAAACTGTATGATCTCAACAACGACAATATTTTTCTTTACCTGTCGGCAACCCATACACACAACGGCGTAGGAGGATGGGATCCATCGCCGGGCGGACGATTGGTCACCGGCAGTTATTCGGAAGAGTGGATGAATGATGTTGCGGCGAGAATTGACAACGCGATCGCTGGCGTTGTTCTCAAGGATGCGTCTATTCAATACTGGCAGGCTCCAGCCGAAGAGCTGATCGAAAATCGTGTGAATGTCGATTCCGGGAAAGTGGACGGGTCACTCAGGGGATTGAAAGTGCAACGCACCGACAGCTCAAGCGCAATATTGTTTACTTACGGAGCTCATTCAACTTCGATTCAATCCGACATCCTGGAACTTTCGGCCGACTATCCCGGCAAAACCATAAAGCTTCTCGAAGAGCAAAACTCATTCGCCATGTTCATGTCGGGCATGGTTGGAAGTCACCGCTTCCGGTTTACGTTCGAGAGCAGTTATGATTTCATCGATATGATGGGACCAACACTGGTCAGTAAGATCCGGAATGCCAAATACGATTCGACGATGAGCAGCCCGGATATTCGGAGCGCACATATACCTATCGAGTTTGGTCCTTCGCAGTTGCGTATCGATCGAAACTGGAAGGTGAACAATTGGGTGTTCAGGCTTTTGTTCCGGAAGCTTCAGGGGGAGTTTACGTATCTTGAATTCGGTAACGTGGTATTCATCGGAACACCGTGCGATTTCTCCGGTGAGATCTATGCACTCGATTCACTGGAAAGCTTTGCAACGAAACGTGGAAAACACCTGGTGATCACAAGCTTCAACGGCGACTACGACGGGTACATTACATACGATAAGCACTACGAGAATTCAAGAAAGGAAGAGATCAATGCATTGAACTGGGTTGGCCCGTACTATGGCGCGTACTTTTCGGAAATGATCCAAAAAATTGTCGACAAATAATATGAAGATCAAGGTATCACCAAAGATCGGTTCGGTTTCAGCTGAGCTTGTGGAGCCGAAGAAGATGAAGGCAATCTTCACGTTTGCACATGGTGCCGGTGCACCCATGAATCATCCGTTCATGAAGATCGTTTCAAAAGAGCTCCAGGCATTGGGGATCGCCACGCTTCGGTTCAATTTCCCGTACATGGAGGCAAAGAAGGGCCGCCCCGATTTGCCAGCAGTTGCTCATGCCACGATCGAGGCTGCGGCAAACTATCTGCATGAAGAATTTCCAAAGGCAAAGATCTTCCTTTCCGGGAAGTCGTTCGGAGGGCGAATGTCGTCGCAGTACATGTCGAAGAATGCGCCGGAATTTGTTAACGGCCTGGCGTTCTATGGATTTCCACTTCACGCACCGGGATCGCCTTCGGTAGACCGTGCAGATCATCTTAAAGAGATTAAAGTGCCCATGTTGTTCCTCCAGGGCACAAGGGATTCGCTTGCACAGTGGGATCTTATCACGTCGGTTACGGGAGCACTGCCGAAAGCAACACTTGTTAAATTCGAGAATGCAGACCATAGCTTCAAGGCAGGGAAGAGTAATCTGTTACCAGACCTGGCCAAAGCGGTTGCCGAATGGGTTGAGAATGTCTAATTTCGTTGGTCAACGTTCATGACCAATGAAAAAGATATTTTACTTATTAACAGTTGTTGCTGCAGTAGCAGCACTTGCTGCAATCAATCGTCACGATGCCCTTCGTGAAGGATTTGTAAATGGAACAGCCGATGTAAAATCGATCAGCGCCCTGGCATTCGGACCAGACGGTGTATTGTTCATCGGCGACTCGAAGAGCGCATCTGTATTCGCTCTTGACACAAAAGACAATCAGAAAGTAGAAAAAGCAACGGCGGTTGATCTGAAGAAGTTCGACAAGATGGTTGCTGGTGCACTGGGAACAACAGTAGAGAACATTACCATCCAGGATCTCGTTGTGAATCCTGCTTCGAAGAAGATCTATTGTGGTGTTCAGCTTGCCGATGGCACGCCGGTGCTATTGAAAGTTGAAGGCGACAAGATCGCCACCGTTCCTTTGAAAGACGTAAGTTATTCGGTTGTTGCAATGAACAACGCGTTTGCCGAAGATGCAAAGGACGATCGCGGTCGCCCGCTTCGTGTGTCGTCGATCTCAGACGTTGCTTTTGCCGATGGCAAACTGCTGGTGACCGGCCTTTCGAACCAGGAGTTCCGCTCGACATTCCGAAGCATTCCTTTCCCGTTCACAAAACAACAAGATCAGTCGTCGTTGGAGATCTATCACGCCGCGCATAAGCAGTACGAAACATTCGCACCCATCAGGACATTCACCACCGCGACCATTGGCGGCAAGAAGTATATTGTTGCAAGCTATACCTGCACACCACTTGTTCTTTTCCCCATGGACGAATTGAAGCCCGGCGTTCACGTGAAAGGCCGTACAGTTGCCGAGATGGGAAGCGGTAATTCGCCAATCGATATGATCACGATGACAAAAGGAGGGGAGAGTTTCCTCATCATGTCGAACTCTAGCCGCCCCGTGTTTAAAGTAAAATACAAGGACATCGAGTCGTTCCAGGGCAATATCACCACACCGGTGGAAGAGAACTTCGCAACAGTTGGTGTCAATTTCATTTCGTTCCCCGTTACCAACGTGTTGCAACTCGATAAGCTCGACGACAGCCAGTTTATCATTCTTCAGCGTAAAGCAAACGGAGACCTAGACCTTTGGACAGCCGGTGAAAGATTTCTATAAGTTGGTCCTTTTTGTTTGTTGCTTCGTACTTGCCACTCAGCTGAGTGCGCAGAACGTTGAGTCCCTGGCAAATGCCGAGCGGGCGTTCGCACAAACATCCATTGATAAAAGTATCAAGGCTGCATTCCTTAGTGCATTCGATGAGAACACCATTGCTTTTGCAAATGGTAAGCCTGCCCCAGGCCGTGAAGGCTGGGTGAAACAGGAAGAGAACAACCGCTACCTATTCTGGTGGCCTGTGTATGCCGACATCGCCGCTTCGGGTGACTTCGGCTGGACGACCGGCCCGGCAGAATTTGGCCCCGACAGATCGACGAAAGAAGCCAGGGGCGGCATCTTTTATTCTTCCGTGTGGAAGAAGAATGCCGCTGGAGAATGGAAAGTCCTCGCCGACATGGGCTCTGCAACCTATAACCCGGCCGATAAGCTTAACACTTTCAGCACAACCAGCAAGCCTTCCAAAGCTTCGAAGAAAGACGGGGCTTCCGTTAAACTCGGTCTTCTCGACCAGGACCGCAACTACGACGAACAGTTGAACAAGAAGAAAGCGTCGTTCGATGCTGCAAAGTTTTCAGAGGAAGGAAGGATTCATCGTCGTGGTATTCCGCCAGTTGTGGGATCGGCATCGATCAGGAGCTTTAAAGAAGATCCCACATATGTCTTCGAACACGTTGGAGGCGAGGTAGCATCGTCGAACGATATGGCATTCACTTATGGCACAGTTAAAGTAACGTCGTTGAAAGACGGCAAAGAAACTGTAGCACCATTGTGCTACATGCGCGTCTGGAAACTGGAAGGCAACGACTGGAAGATCGTACTCGACGTCGTTGGGGGATGATGCGCCTCACGTTATTGCTAAGTGCTGCGATAACTGTGCTTGTCTCCTGCAGCAAGCAAAAAGAACTCTCCATTAACTGGGAAAACAACAAAGCGGTTTCGGTGACAATTCCTGTCTCCGATTCCGTTTTTGTTTATGTAGAAGACAGCGACTTCGATATACTGGGCACGCAGGATATCGGCAGCGACGTGACTACATTTTTTCCTGTTGTTCCTTTCGAACGTGGGCAGGCTTATCGCGTCATTTCTGACGATGAACAGTTTGTGTTTATGGTTCCTCGCGATACAACTGCAGTTGCTCCCCGCGTATTAACATCTTATCCATCGTGCGATACTGTGCCTGAGAACCTGCTGAAGATCTATCTGCAATTCGACCAGCCGATGATGGAAGGCCGGTCGGCAAGCTATGTTGCGTTGGTCGACGCAACCACGAACGACACAGTTAAGGGAGCATTCCTGGATCTGCAACCCGAGCTTTGGAACGAGGACCAGACTGTTCTTACACTTTGGCTCGACCCGGGTCGCATTAAACAAGATCTCATCCCAAACAAAACTCTTGGAACAGTTCTAAATCAAAACCGGACCTATGCTCTTCGTGTAGCTGCGGGATGGAGAAGTAAGTCAGGACTAAAGACGGAAGAGTATGTAAGGCATTTCCTTACGAAAGAAAGAGACGTCCAAAAACCAGATGTTACAACATGGGATGTGAATGCGTCGTCGCTCGACGTTGTAATCGGTTTCAAAGAAACTCTTGACTGGTCGCTCCTGAATTCAACTGTATCGATAATAAAGGGCAATGAAAAAATTGCATTTAAATCGAGCACAAACGAGTGCGAACAGGAGCTGCACCTGACGCCGGTCGAACCGTTGGCGCCCGGCGAATACACGATAAAGGTCGAGTCGCGACTTGAAGATCTTGCAGGTAACAATCTCGATCGCTTGTTCGAGACCGTTGTAACAGAAGGTGCCCAGCCTTCGAATGAAAAACTTTTCCACACGCTTACATTCATTGTAAGGTGATTACCGTATTGTGAACTTTTTTTAAACCGCTCGTAACATTGTACGACCGCTTCCGTTCACGATACACGATCACAAAGATTGAAAGCCACCACCCCAAATGAAATTTTTACCCAGTGCGGAACATTTTTACCGCATCTTCGTATTAGTATCTTTTCTCGCAATTACAGTTAGTTGTAAGGATGATGAAAACCCCGAACCTGTTGCCAGTACCACGGCGCAGTTTACTCAACAGACTTTAGCATTCCTGGAAAATGAAGGCGAGCAAACAATCTCGCTGGCGCTTGACAAACCGGTGTTGATCGACGGTCAGATCGTTCTTAAGATCAATACGCTCGCTCCACAGTCATTTACTACGGTGCCTTCGGGAAGCCAGGGACAATTGGTATTACCTGTATTCAAAGGGCAGGTATCGGTTGACTTCAAAATAATTCCGTCCGACAATTCTACGCTCGATGGTTGCAAGATCGTGAAGTTCACTATTGCTTCGATGACGGAAGGCCTAACGCCTGGTTCATTGCGCGATCTGGTTGTGTCGGTGAACGATGACGAGGCTCCGGTTGCTGCGACTTTCAGCTTCGAAGAGCTTCGTGTTCGTGAAAGTGATCCGAGCGGACCTGCTATCAAAATCGATTTTGCACACCCGGTACCTGCGGAAGGTATCCTCGTTATCCGGATGGAATCAACAAATAGCAAGTATGGAAATTTGTATACTACCGAACCAGCGGCGGTTGGTGGTAAGATCTTTCTGCACGTAGATGCTGGACAAACTTCGGCTGTCGTAAAGGTGTTCCCGGTAAACGATACACAGTATCGCCCCGATCGCGATATTAAACTCACAATTGTTGATGCAACGGGTGGCGTAGCGGTAGGAGAAAAAAACACGTTACAGTGTCTCATCACTGAAGATGATGGCTACCAGCTTTCGACAATTTCAAGCATAAGGGCTATGTACAAAGATGAGTCGATGATCCTTCATGGCGATACATATATCATTGGCGTTGTTAGCTCGATCGATAACGTAGCTGCGGGAAGGATTGTAGTGCAGGATGGCAGTGGAGCATTGCAGCTACAACTCATTACAGCACACCAACTGACGAAAGGCGACGTGGTGTTGCTGAATCTTAACTATGGCTTATTGCACGATGCCTTCGGTGTATTGGAGGTGAGCCAGGTTTCTGTATTCGAAAAGATGGGCAATGAACAAGTGCCTGTGAACCAGATGAGCCTCGAAGAACTGTTCTCGCGGGGAACCGGGTTCCAATCGCAAACCATCCAGATAACAGACCTCACATTCCCGGAAGCCAATGGTACGCTGCCGATGCTTGGCGATCGCCTGGCTACCGATGGCATCCGGACGATCATTGTTCGTACAAATGCCTCGGCATCATTCCGTGATGAACTGCTGCCCGATGGTACCATCAGCGTTACCGGCATATTTACAATTTGTGATGGCAAGTACTTCCTGCTTCCGCAGGATGACAATGATATCAAGAGAAAGATGGCCATGCTGAAACGCTTTTAAGGTTCATCCCCGCGTTTCTGCTTAACCCGCATTTTTTTATATCTTAGGAGTAATCTAAACATTACACCTATGAATCAAATTCTTGACGCCCCGGTTACCGCCGTGGCAAAAATGGAGTACGCCGGGTTTTGGATACGTTTTGTTGCAGCATTTATTGACGGCATCGTACTCGGGGTAGTAAACTGGATAATCGGGTTTGCCTTGATTGGGGGCTCCCTTTCGCTCCAGGATCCGTTTGCACTGGGTGGCGGCATCGCTGCATATTACCTGGTATCATGGGCCATTCGCGGCGCCTACTTTTCATTCTTCGAAAGCTCTGAACGCCAGGCAACACTCGGCAAGATGGCTGTAGGTATCAAAGTTGCCGATGAGAACGGTCAACGACTCACGTTTGCGAATGCATTAGGCCGTTGGGCTTCAGCATTTATCTCATGGGCCATCCTGATGATTGGATTTATCATGGCGGGCTTCGATGCAAAGAAGCAAGCGCTTCACGACAAGATTGCAAAAACGGTCGTATACTACGGATAGAAATCAAGAGCCGCGAAATGCGGCTCTTTTCATTTCATATCATCCCTCTCGATTTCAATTCCAGGTACTTATTGATTGACGACACCGTAAGATTTTCCGGCTTCGTAAGAATACTCATTATACCAAACTGCCTCAGCATCTGGACCAGCTGGACCTTCGTGAGCATATAGTTTTCGGCTGTCACCTGCCTGTAGATATCTTCCATCGTTTCTACATTCTCGGATGTGTTCGCCGACACCTCTGTGTTTTCGAAGAACACAACGACTAACAAGTGCTTATCATTTAGCTTTCGCAACTGTGGTAGTGCACGTTGTAGCGCATACGTGCTTTCGAAGTTCGTATAGAAGAAAAGGAGTGCCCTGCCGTTTACAAGATCACGCACCGACATGTACATGCTTTCGTAGTTGGCTTCCACCGATCCCTCAGTCTCGTTGTACAGCGCTTCGAGGATCTTTTTCAATTGGTGTTTTCCACGATCGGCACGGATCCTCGCCTTCGGCTCTTCGGCAAATGTGAGCAACCCTGCCTTGTCCTGTTTTCCTAAAACAATATTGGCAATAACCAACGACGCATTCACGGCATAATCAAACAAGCTGAGGCCATGGAAGGGCATGTGCATTACACGGCTCTTGTCGATAATAGTGTAAACCGCCTGCGACTTCTCATCTTCATACACGTTCACCATGAGTTGAGCTCTTCGGCCGGTAGCTTTCCAGTTTATACTCCGGTAGTCGTCGCCGCGATTATATTGCTTGATGTGCTCGAACTCGTAACTGTGGCCGATCCTGCGTACTTTCTTAACTCCATATTCGACAGCGGTCCGGGCAAATGTCTTCAACTCGTACTTCTTCATCTGGATGATGGAAGGGTATACGGGGACCATCGCGTTTACCGGTTTTCTGAGCCGGCGCCGTACGAGACCAAGACCCGTTGCGAGATACAAATTGACCCTGCCGAAATGATATTCACCTCTCGACAACGGGCGCAGTTGGTAGGTCTCTACATGAGTTTTGCCACCCGGCATGTCGAGCGATATCGAAAAGTTGCGTGTCTGGAATTGTTCCGGGATCTCGTCGATCACCATAACATTCAACGACATCCGCGCTTTGTTGTGAATGGTAAGATGGATCGGGTTGTCATCGCCAAGTGAAAGCACACCCGGTGTATCACGCTGAACGTCTACATCAACTCGCGGGCTGAAGAGCATGACCACATCTGCGCAAACTGCCAGCGCAAGCAGCACAATGCAAGTCTGTACGATCGGCATCATTGGCGGGATCGCATACGACAGCATCATTGCGGCAATCAGCAATGCGAAGACCAGGTAGAACCGGTTGTTGAGATATAGATTCTTCAGCAAGTCCATTTACCTGGGCACTTCAACGCGTTCAGCAATTTCTTTGATAATATCTTCTGCTTCGACACCCTCCATTTCGCGCTCTGCTGTCAGGATGATCCTGTGGTTTAGCACAGGGTATGCTACGAACTTGATATCGTCTGGAGTTACGAAGTCGCGGCCGTTCATTGCGGCTACAGCCTTCGACGCACGCATAATAGCAAGCGACGCACGCGGAGAAGCTCCCAACGCAAGGTCGCCGTTGTTGCGGGTGTTGTCGATCAGTCGCGCAATGTATTCCAGTATCTCGTCTTTGATGTGGATCTTTTCGATGATCTCCTGGCAATGTTTCAATTCATCTCTTCCCAGAACAGGCCGCACCGTATCCATAACCTTCATGCTGAAGTCGTCGCGAAAGCGTTTCAATATCGATAGCTCCTGTTGTGCAGTCGGATATTGAAGTTTAAGCCTGAACAAAAAACGGTCGAGCTGTGCTTCGGGCAGCTTATAAGTGCCTTCCTGCTCGATCGGGTTTTGTGTGGCGATCACCAAAAAAGGAAAGTCCATAGGGTAGGTGACGCCGTCTACCGTTACCTGCCGTTCCTCCATTACTTCGAAGAGTGACGACTGTGTTTTTGCTGGGGCACGGTTGATCTCGTCGATCAACACGAGGTTTGAGAACACTGGGCCTTTATTGAATGTGAACTCAGAGGTCTTAATATTGAATACGGTGGTTCCCATAACATCTGTCGGCATCAGGTCGGGAGTAAACTGTATCCGCGAGAACCCGATCGACAACGAACGGGCGACGAGTTTTGCGGTGAGTGTCTTCGCGATACCGGGAACACCTTCGAGAAGGATGTGCCCGCCGGTGAAGATCCCAGCCAGTATGAGGTCAACGATCTTCTCCTGGCCTACGACGACCTTTCCGATCTCGTGTCGGATCTTAACGACTCGCTGGTTGAGCAGATCGATATCGGCTTGGAGGGAGCTTGAAGAATCAGGGCTAAAGGGTTCCATAGAGAATTGGGGTGATATTGAAATTACTTGCAGTTCTTATAAAACTTCTCGATGGCCTGGTAAAGGCCCACAAGTCGTTCGGGTTCGTCATTTGAAATAGAATAGTCTTCGATCACTTTGTAGCGATCGTGTATCAACTGAATATCGGCCAGATCTACTTTCGATCGTTCCGACAACCTGATAGCATGCTCTTGTGTAAATGTCTGCGTGTTGATGCCGTATCGTGCACGGATAAAGTACAGAAAGTATTTCATCTTCTTGCGTGCCATATCCAGGTGATTTGGATTCTGGTAATGTAACGATGAGATCACATTCAGGAACT
>DASRSO010000061.1:0-2750 GCA_035656375.1 Cyclobacteriaceae bacterium
CCAGCCCAACAAAAAGCGACGGTGTTAATAGCACTATGATCCCAAGCACAGTGCTTGGGCTCTCCGGACCGCCGTTGGATCCAAGCAGGCCAAACCATTCGGCCAGTTGCCCAATAATGTATATGATGCTGAAAGCTGAAGACAACAAAGCAGACCACCAACCAAATTTTAATGTGGCGACAGGTATGTTTTGAGCTCTTGAGTCCATTGTTATTTTTTTAAGTAAAACTCGTGTTGACTACTTGTAAACGAAATGACTATTGAGAGCTATTCAGCTGTTAAAAGTCAGGATGGCTTATTTGAATTCACCCGCCTCGGTTGACTTTCATCATTTATCTCCAGGCGACGAAGCACGTTATTCGTGTCTGATTTACTGTATGATGGTATTGGTTATTGCCTGTGGGGTATTGATTTCAATGATAGCGTACATGACAATTGTTCCAATCAGGTTTTTCGTTGACACTGATAGAGATCTGTATACAATATTTCAGCCGGGAGTGTTTTCATTTCGGATGTTTCCGCTGAGAGATTTGGGTTTTGAATTTCGGATTGCTAGAATCAAGCTTCCAATCAAATCCAGATCGACCGATGACAAAAAGGAAAAAGTTGTGAAGAAAGAGGGACGGCCGAACAAGAAACACCGATCACTGGCGTCGTGGCGCTTCCTAATCTCTAAAGTCATCCAGGTATTTAAAGTTCACTATTTAACGCTCGACCTGGACACGAATGATTTTGTATTAAATGCGTATATGTTCCCGATTTTCTATTTCATTACTCGACGTCAGTATTCAATGAATATAAACTTCACGGGTCGAAATCACCTCGCATTTAACGGATCGGTTCGGCCGATCAGTCTTATTTGGGCGTACTTTTTATTTCTAACTAAAAAATAAATTTATGGAAGTCAACTTTGAAAACCTCCTTCAGAAGATAGCTGAGTTTATCGAGAAGGAAGCAAAAACAGAGACAGTCATTGGTGAACCCTTTGAGCTGGGTGAATTCAAATGCGTACCTGTGATCCGGCTTGGTCTCGGGTTCGGTAGTGGAGGTGGCTCGGGTGATTCGGTCAAGACGGGGAAAGGAACCGGTGCGGGCGCGGGCGGTGGCGTTGGTATTGACCCGATCGGGTTTCTTGTTTCGAGAGGAGGAGAGATCTCGTTTATCTCGACACAAAACAGCCGTCTCGCAGCCATCTTTGAAAAGGTGCCTGATCTTATTATGAAGATGGTTAGCAAGAAGGAGGGAGCGCCGGCGTAGAATAAATAAACTACCTCAAATTATCTAATCAAAAGGCGGAAGTCATTCCGCCTTTGTCTTTACTGATTTTATTCAGGCTTAAAAGGTTATACCAGTTGATACATGTCATGGTGTATAGATCGTAATGGGATTTACTTGCGGGCAAAACACTTAATGAAATGAAAACTTTTGTCACAATTATGATTTTCGCACTTGCCATCCTTGTTGGCGGTTGCGCATCAACAGGGTTAACCGCTTCCAGTCACATTACCAATGTCCAACTAACCAATCCTAATTTTCGAGTAGTCGCTACCAATGTTTCAGGGGAAGCATCATCGAAGGGAGTTCTTGGGGTGAGCTATGGATTTGGAATAGCGACTACACAATTGGCAATTATCCCGCTAACGGAAGACCGGATGTTATACAAGAACGCTATCAAGAACTTCTGGTCTAATTTTGAAGCAACTCACGGATCTGTTTCCGACCGAAAACTTGCATTGGTCAATGTCAGGTACGATTCGGAATCGCTCAATCTGTTTTTTTATACAAAAGTGACTACAGTGGTGGTTGCCGATGTTGTGGAATTCCAGTGAATTTTTTCCTGACGAAAGTCAGTATTTCGTTGTTATTTGGCACGATAAAAATGCCCAATAATTGAGCATGTAGCCATCTTTGGTACATCTGTCTTAAAGGATATCATTTCGTCGGGGAATTGGATTCGAAACGATTTTCCTTTCATTAAATTCGGTAAAGAATCCATCGACCCTTGGAACCGAAACTATTTTCGCTGGAAAGCGAGGCTGGATTCCGTGTCCTTTTTGAATGTGCGACGATCAGTATCCTGGTAATTAACGAAAAGGGGGAGATCGAACTTTCAAACCCCTGTGCTGAAGCGCTGTTTGGATACGAGCCAGCTGAGTTAATTGGGAAGCCTATTGAGGTTCTGATCCCTGCAAGTCATCGTGCCAGGCATGAGGGCCATCGCGCAGAGTATTTTGCAAATCCCAAAGCGAGACCAATGGGCCTTGGCCTGGAGTTACATGCGTGCAAAAGGAACGGCGAAGTATTTCCGGTTGCAATCAGTCTGGGGCATTACGAACTCGAAGGAGAAAGGCTTGCAGTTGCTTTTGTAACCGATATTAGCGATCACGTGCGAGCAAGCAAGTTATTGGCTGAACGTGAGGCCTGGTTTCGCGGCATGGCCGACAACTCACCTGTGATGATCTGGGTTTCAGGTGCGGACAGCAATTGTACATATTTCAATAAGACATGGCTTGAATTTACCGGAAGACGACTCGAGGATGAACTTGGGACAGGCTGGTCCACGGGCGTTCACCCCGATGATCTTCCGGGTTGTCTCGCTACGTACCGAAAAGCATTTGAGGCGCGGCAAATGTTTTGGATGGAATACAGGCTTAAGCGTCACGATGATCAATATCGATGGATCCTGGATGTTGGCAGGCCGACGTATTCCGAAAATGTTTTTACCGGATTCATCTGATCTTGCTCCGATA